>CAYPDL010000154.1:0-8134 GCA_964409475.1 uncultured Desulfobacteraceae bacterium
GTAATATGTCATTGTGCCCGGGCGGCCCCGCATCCTTGATCTTTTTTGATTTTATATGAAAGCTGGAGCACCGGACACAGGATACCCCGCGCTATCCTATCTAAACTAAACTCAAACTTCGCGCCTCAGGACGGTCATGAAAGCGCATATGGGAGTGTCACATGCGGAAAACGCCTTGTTTCACCTGAACTACCGGTGGAAGCTCCACTCCCTTGCCATGTGGCAGGGGGAACGCCCCCCGTTCGAGCTGTACCAGCTCTATGACGCCTATGAGGAGTTCGTCAGTCTCAAGACCCTGGCCCAGATCGACACCCTCGATGGTGTACAGGAGAAGGCCCGGTTGAGACACGCCATGATAGATCATTACCTGCAACGGGCACTTCTCCCCCATGAGACGGAAATGCGCACCTGGATGAAGGGGGCCTCAGCCCATGTGGATGGCCAAAAGATCTATTTCAGGGACATCATCCCCTGGTGTCAAAAACAGAGCGACTACGAGGGCCGGCAGATGCTCCAGAGGGAAACCGGACCTCTCTGTAAATTTCTCGCCCCCTTTGCCTTGAATTACTGGAATATTCTGCTGGAGATCCTCACCGGCGAGCTGGGGTTTGAGAGCTACTTAGACTATTGCCGCGAAAAAAAAGGGCTTGACTACCATTATTATTATCAGATGCTGAAAGACTTCCTACCGGAGAGCGACGACATCTATTTCCCGGCCATGGAACAATGGTGCAGCGAGCGGTTCGGCCATAAACTCGATGAGCTGACCCGATTTGATGCCATTCATATCCTGAGCTTAGCACATCTGGACGCCCTTTTTCCAGACAAACCTGTCAATAGATTCACACCCTTTTTTAACTATTGGGGAATCGACCTCGAAAACACCCCCGGGCTCAATCTGGAGATCGGCAGGGAAAAGGGAAAGAGCGCCCAGGCCATCAGTTTTATTCTCCAGGTCCCCGATGAGGTCTATGTTCTGATGAAACCTGAGGGCGGATGGATCGACCTGGAGACCCTGTGGCACGAACTGGGACATGGTCTGTCGGCCGTTTTCACATCCCCCGTGCTCTCCATTGTGAACAAAGACCTGGCCACCAGTTTCAGTCTGTCCGAGGCATTTGCATTTCTCAATCAGAATATTACCCTTTCGGTCCCTTTTCTGGTAAACTATCTAGGGATTGAGACTGCTGTCTCAAAGGAGCTTCACCATTATAAAGTCCTCAAAGACCTCTCCATGTTCAGGAGGTATGCGGCCAAGTTCGTGGCCGAGTATGAGATGTTTCAAACCGGAAACCTCTCGGACGGACGGCCGTACGCAGAGGTGATGGCACGTTATACAGGCTTCTATTATCAACCGGAAAGCCATCTTTTTGATCTGGTCCCCGAACTCTACAGCCTAGACTATGTCCTGGGCTGGCTGACAGAGGCCATCCTGGAGACACGTCTGAACGACCGCTTGGGATCCGGCTGGATTTTCCAAGAGGAGGCGGGACGGATACTGAAGGGCTGGTGGCGCCAGGGAAATGAAAACGACATCCCGGTTTTTCTCCAGTTAAACGGACTGGAGCCGCTCCATACCGACCGGATCATGCGGCGCTGGGAAGAGGCCCTCGGTCAGAAGTAATGCCTGAAATTACAAACGCTAAACTCGGACACGCCAACACCAATCCCGCCAAGGCGGGACTCACACGGAGACATGGAGACACGGAGATCTCTTAACCACATGGCACTGTTTTTCTTTGTGGGCTTCGTGGCTTTGTGTGATACAAAACGGAGATTGAATCATGAAAATAAAGCTGCTCATTGGGTTCGCGATCCTTATCCTTCTGTCACTCTTCTCAATTATCTCCATTTACCCGGACTGGCTCTGGTTCAAGAACTTAGGCTTTTCCCCTGTCTTCTGGACCATGCTGTCGGCCCGATTCGGGTTCGGTTTTGCGGTTTGGCTCTTTCTGATTTTGATCATTACAATCAATCTCTACATTGCCAGACGACTGAGCCCGGTTCCGGGGGCCGGGGCCAGGGATGAGAGCCCTTTTGCCTCCCAGATCGGTCTTTCCGCCAACACCCTCAACCTGCTTTTCTTAGCCTTCATCCTGATTGCCAGCTTCGTCATCGCATCAAAGGGATCGGATAAATGGAACATGGTCCTCCGGTACCTCTACTGGCAGCCCTTTGGGACCGCCGACCCCATCTTCAACAGGGACATCGGCTTTTATGTGTTTGCCCTCCCCTTTTATGCCTTTATCCGCAGCGGTCTGCTGACCCTTTTCCTTTTGGCCGCCGGCCTGACCATCATCTGGTACCTGAAAAACGGCGCCCTTCAGGTTATCGGCGAGATCGCCCAGGTAGAAGGAAGGCCGCCCTCTCTCCCAAAGATCACCGTAGCGCCTGCGGTCAAAAAACACCTGATTTTTTTAGGGGGCGTCATTGTCCTCCTCATGGCCTGGGGGTATCACCTCAAGATCTACGGCCTTGTCTATTCCACCCTGGGCCCTGCCTTCGGCGCCAGTTATACGGATGTGCACATCAAGGTCTGGGGCTTCAGGGTCCTGACGGGCGTCTCTATTGTCTTTGCGGTCTTTCTTTTTCTCGAGGCCTTCAAGTCTCGGACCCGGCTCATGCTGGGGGCCGGGGGGGTCTGGGTCGCGTCTATCCTGATTTTCAGCGTCATACTCCCCATGGCGATCCAGAAAATTGTCGTGAAGCCCAATGAGCTGGCCAAGGAATCCAGATATATCGCATACAACATCAACTTCACCCGCAAGGCCTATGGTCTGAACAGGATCAAAGAGGTCAGTTTTGACGTGAAAGACGAACTCACTCTCGAAGAGGTCAATAAGGAAAAGACCACCGTCCAGAATATCCGGATCTGGGATGAGCGGCCCCTGCTCCAGACCTATCGACAGATACAGGCCATCCGGCTCTACTACGATTTCAACAATGTGGACGTGGACCGCTATCAAATCAACAACCAGTACCGGCAACTCATGCTGGCGGCAAGGGAAATGGAGGTCGATCTACTCCCCCCCCAGGCCAACACCTGGGTGAACCGGCATCTCATCTATACCCATGGCTATGGACTGACCGCGAGTCCGGTCAATGAGGTGACAAGAGAAGGCCTCCCCGACCTGTTTATCAAAGACGTCCCGCCCGTCTCTAATGTGGGGCTGAAAATCGACCGGCCCGAGATCTATTACGGGGAAAAGACCAATCACTATGTCCTGGTAAAGACCCAGACCAAGGAGTTTGATTATCCAAGGGGGGACAGCAACGTCTATACCGTCTACCAGGGCAAGGGGGGCGTGCTGATCGACTCATTCATGAGGAGGGTCCTCTATGCCATTGAATTCATGGATACCCGGATACTCTTCACCGAATATCTGACGCCTGAAACCAGGATCATGTACAATCGCAACATTAGCGCCCGGGCCAGGATGCTGGCGCCCTTTTTGAGCTATGACCGGGACCCCTATCTGGTCCTCTCCGAGGGGAAGCTCTACTGGATCCTGGATGCCTACACCACATCCGATATGTACCCCTATTCGGTCCGGTCTCCGTCTCCCTTCAAGAACGAGCCGCTCAACTATATCCGCAACTCCGTCAAGGTCACGGTAGACGCCTACAACGGCGATATTTCCTTTTATCTGATGGACGAGAAGGACCCTGTTGCCAAGACCTATGCGACCATATTCCCGGATCTGTTAAAGCCGTTTCAAGAGATGTCTGAGGATCTGAAACGGCACATCCGTTATCCTAAAGACCTCTTCAACATCCAGGCAGCCGCGTACGCCAAGTATCACATGCAGGATCCGCAGGTCTTTTACAACCAGGAGGATCTCTGGCAGCTCCCCGATGAAATGTATGGGGATACCCGCCAGAAGATGGAACCTTACTACATCATCATCAAGCTTCCCCAGGGCGACAAAGAGGAATTTCTTCTCATGCTCCCCTACACCCCTTCCGAAAAGGACAATATGATCGGGTGGCTGGCAGCCAGAAGCGATCTGCCCAACTATGGAAGCCTGATCGTCTACAACCTGCCCAAGGAGAAGCTGGTCTACGGCCCGATGCAGGTGGAGGCCCGGATCAATCAGCAGACGGAGATCTCCCGCCAGTTGAGCCTCTGGGACCAGCGGGGTTCCCGGGTCATCCGGGGGAATCTCCTGGCCATTCCGGTGTGTGACTCCTTTATCTACGTGGAACCGATCTACTTGCAGGCAAAACAGGAAGAAAAGAGAGAACCTTTGGCCGGGGATGCCCCGACAAGGGGGCCTTCAAATACCCGGGTGAGACAAGGAGCGACTTCATCCGTGCAAGGCCGGTCCGCGGCCCTTCCGGAACTCAAACGGGTGATTGCCATATCTTCCAATCGCATTTCCATGGAGGAAAATCTGGACAAGGCACTGAGCCGCGTACTGGGACAAGGCATAACGCCTCAAGAACGAGCCGTCCCCGCAGCCATGGAAATCCTCAAATCTTCCAGCCTGGGCGTAGTTGCCCTGGATCACTACAACAAGGCCAAGGCATACCTGCGCCAGGGGGACTGGGCAGGGTATGGAAGGGAGCTTGAAAATCTGGAGAAAACGCTCCAACAACTGGCCGCCGCAACAGAAAAGAAGGACCCGTCATCGATTATTCAAATGAAAGAGGACTGACATGGAGGCTTGAACTCACACCCTGAATCGGAGAAAAGCCGATAGTGGAAGCAGAAAAATCCGGCTTCAAGACGCCGGTCAGCCGGTATCCTTAAGCTGATTGCAGATCTCGGGGCCAATCAGCTCGATCTGCCAGTTTCGAATCCCCTCGATGGCCTTCATGTCTTCGGGCCTTTGGGGATTTGCAATGGCGATCTCCCGTATCTGGGCGTTGGTGCAGATAACGGCCGGATCCACCCCCCATTGATCGCCCACCCGGTCACGCCAGAGTTTCAATGCCTCTACACGAGCGCCCTCTCTGGATCTCAGACGCTGCCAGGTCTTCCTGGGATACACCGGCAGGGCCTCATCAGGGACACGCAATCCCTCCCGGACACTTTCGATAATCGCGTCACCCATATGATCGATCTGTTTGCGGCTGAGGCCTTTGATGCCGCTGAGATCAGACCTGGACAGAGGCCTGCTCTGGACGATGTCCAGGATCGGCTGGTTGCCTAACACCTTGAAATGGGGGCAATCCCGACGCCTAGCCAACTGATCCCGGAAACGGAGGAGGCCTTCCAGGACCGCGAGGCTTCGTGGATCAAGCCTGGCTGCGCCCTTGAAGCCGGTAAAAAACGACCCGCTTCTTGGTGAATTGGGCCGGACGGCGCTGAGCAGTTCGCACTCCTCCTCCACACAGAACAGCAACCCCTTTTTCTTCAATTTATCTTCAAGAATGCGGGCCAGGGGGAGGAGATAACAGATATCCTGAACCGCATACTCCATCATGGGCGCCGGCAGGGGTCTTTGAGACCAATCCTTCTTCTGATATTTCTTGTCGCTCGAGATATGAAAATTCTCATGGAGAAGACTGGCGAGGCTTATCTCCCTGGACCCGAGAAATCTGGCGGCAATCTGGGTGTCGAACAGGGAATGGACCTCAATGCCGAAATCCCGGTAGAGCGAACGGATGTCATAATCTGACCCGTGAAAGACCTTGCGAACGCGCCTGTCGGCAAAAACCGGGGCCAGAGGAGAAAGGTCCCTCACCGATAGCGGATCGATCAGCAAATTCAGTCGCTCCGTGGCGATCTGAATCAGGCAGACCTTTTCCTGGTAATGGAACATGGAGTCCGCCTCAAGGTCCACGCCGATACCCGCCTCACCTCGAAGCTCCGCCATAAGACTGTGAAGATCGGCATCCTGTTCAACAAGGACGTATTCAGGGGGGGCGTAATCCGTCATCTTTGGTTTCCAAATTCATGGTTGCATTGCCCAGGTCGCGTCATAACCCCGGGCGCTTTTTATGATGGCTGTAAAGCCTACGCTGCTGCTCATCAGAATGCAACAGGATTTTGCTCTGACGCTCTGGCGTGGTTAAAAGGAGAGCTCTCGGTAAAACATCTGATGAAAATTGCTGGCGCCCTCTGATTTTTCTTGACATCAGATCATGAATCAACGATATAGAAAGGTTTCCATAAATTCACACTAGGGGAGACATGATCTTCCCGCTACAACCTTATAATTCGCCGTCCTTTCCGGATGGTCAGAGAAGAACGTCAATGGAACAGAATACCATCAGAAATGTCGCTATTATTGCCCATGTCGATCATGGGAAAACCACCCTTGTGGACCAGATGTTCAAGCAGAGCGGGATGTTCAGGGCCAATGAGCATGTTGCCGAACGATTTATGGATTCCATCGATCTGGAACGGGAGCGGGGCATCACCATCGCATCCAAAAATGCCTCCTTTCACTACAAGGGCTTTCGGATCAACATCATCGACACGCCCGGGCATGCCGATTTCGGCGGTCAGGTGGAACGGGTTCTCCGGATGGCCGACGGGGCACTTCTCCTCGTGGACGCCCAGGAAGGCCCCATGCCCCAGACCTATTTTGTCCTCAAGAAATCCCTTGCCCTGGAGCTTCCTATCATCGTGGTCATCAACAAGATCGACAAACCCGCTGCCCGTCCGGAATGGGCCGTCGATCAGGTCTTCGATCTCTTTGTCAAGCTGAAGTCGCCCGATCACATCCTGGACTTCCCGGTCATTTTCGCCTCTGCAAAACAAGGATACACCTCGCTGGAGGCCGGCGGACCCCAACTCTCCATGGAGGCGCTTTTTGAAAAGATCATATCCCATATCCCCGCGCCTGCCGGCGATCCGCATGCACCCCTCCAGATGCTGGTAAGCTCCATCGAGTATTCTCCTTATCTGGGCCGGTTGGGGATCGGCAAGATAACGGGGGGGACATTGAACATCAACAAGGAAATTGTCGTGGCCCGACGTGACGGGACCCTTGCCCCTGCCCGCATCAGCAAGGTCTATCGCTTTGAAGGGGCCAAGAAATCGGCCACCGATATCGCAGGCGTGGGTGAGATCGTTGCCGTTGCAGGGATGGATGATGTCACGCTCGGGGTAACATTCACCGATCCGGATCATCCCATGCCCCTCCCCCCCATGGAGATCGACCCCTGCACCATTTCCATCCATTTCATTCCAAATGAATCGCCCTTTGCCGGGACTGAAGGTTCGTACGCCACATCGCAGCATCTCACCGAGCGGCTGAGGCGCGAGGCCCTTTCGGACGCGGCCCTTCGGGTCGAAGAGGTGGAGGGCAGCAGAGGGTTCAAGGTATCGGGCAGGGGAGAACTCCACCTCTCCATCCTTATCGAAAAAATGCGGCGTGAGGGGTACGAATTTGAGATCACCCGGCCCCAGGTCATCATGAAAGAAGAGAACGGCAGACTCCTGGAGCCTATTGAAGAGCTGACCATTGACGTTGACAAGGCCTATATGGGCACGGTCATTGAAAAGCTGGGCGCACGAAAAGGTCAGATGCTCGAGATGAGACAGGAAAACGGGATGGCCCGTCTGACCTACAGGATCCCCACACGGGGACTGCTCGGGTTCCGGTCGGAGTTTCTGACCGATACAAAAGGGATGGGGGTCATGAACTATCGCTTTTTGGAATATGGGGCCTTCGCCGGCGACATCCGGACCCGAACCAAAGGCGTTATGGTGGCCAAAGAACCCTGTACCACCGTGGCCTACGCCTTGTTCAATCTTCAGGACCGCGGGAGGCTCTTCTACGGGCCGGGGATACGGGTCTATCAGGGTCAGATTATCGGCGAACACTGTAGACCGCAGGACCTTCTGGTAAACCCTGCAAAAGGGAAGAAATTGACGAACGTTCGCGCCTCAGGGTCGGATGAGAACGTCATCCTCACCCCCCCGATCCGGATGAGCCTGGAACAATGCATCGCGTACATCAATGAGGACGAGCTGGTCGAGGTCACGCCCCAGGCCATCCGCCTGCGCAAGTAATAGTTTTTCAGACAAAAATGACAACCAACGAACAGGATCTTAATAACTGCCATTTTCGGTTTGCACCATTTGCTTTTTCAATGACCTTGGATACCGAAACCACAACATATGGAGGTCACTGGTTTCAATCTCATCCCCCCATTTTGGAAATTTATCCCTCATAGC
>CAYPDL010000155.1:0-8051 GCA_964409475.1 uncultured Desulfobacteraceae bacterium
GGCGGCGTCAATGACCTCGAATATGTCGATGCCCATCTTGTGGGCAAGGACCTTGAGTTCGTTTACCAGCGCTATATTGACCGACCGGAAGGTATTCTCCAGTATCTTGACCAGCTCGGCCGCCCTGGTTGAGGATACCGGCACGGCGCGCGTGATGCAGTTATAGAGGGCCTGCGCCACTTCCAGACAGGAGGAGGTTGTGCCCCCCACGACCTTCGGTGTGTTGGATGCGCTGAATGTCTTGTTCCCGGGATCCTCTCTCTCCGGCGAATAGGCGAGAAAGAAATCCGCACCCGCCTCCATTCCCCTCTCTCTCAGACGGGGAAGGATCATCTCCTCTGTCGTGCCGGGGTACGTCGTACTCTCAAGCACGACGAGCTGCCCCGCTCGAAGATGCCTCGTTATGGTTTCCGTAGTCTCCAAAAGGTACGTCAGGTCGGGTTCCATCTTATCGGTCAGAGGGGTCGGCACACAGATCAGTATGCAGTCCACCTCCTTCAGGCGGTTAAAATCGGTTGTCGCGTCAAACCGTCCCGCCCCGATCATCTCCGTTACGGGTTCTATGGGGACGTGTTTTATGTAAGATTCTCCTTTAAGGAGCTTCTCTATCTTTACGGAATCCAAGTCGAAACCAGTAACGCAAAAACCACTCTTGCCGAAATGAATCGCAAGGGGCAGACCGACGTACCCCAGCCCAATAATTCCCACCTTTGCGGTTCGGTCTTCTATCATCCCGATCAGTTTTGTTTTTCTGCTCACCATCCCCCCTACTCTACTCTATTGCAGTCCATTCAGTTTCCTGAGAGCGAGCATGAGCGCCTGAGTTCCCAGCCTGCCGTGCCCCTGTCCCTTCACGGCGATGTACAGCTGCCTGACCAGAGAAAGTCCGGGCAGCGAGAGGTCACATGCCGCCGCTTCTTCCAAGGCTATCCCCATATCCTTGACAAAGTGTTCCACGAAAAAGCCGGGCGCGTAGTCCCCGCGCACGATTTTGGGCCCCAGGTTGTTTATCATCCAGGAACTGGCTGCTCCCTTACCTATAACGTCTATGACCGACTGTTCATCGAGCCCCAATCTCGATGCGTAGAGGAGGGACTCACAGACCCCAATCACTGTACCGGCAACGAGGATCTGGTTGCACATCTTCGTGTGCTGACCGGCGCCGGATCCGCCCATATGTTTGATTTCTTTTCCCATTAACCGCAGGAGGGGCAATACGCGTTCAAAGGCATCCTTGTCTCCCCCTACCATGATGGCAAGAGAGGCATCTCTGGCTCCGATATCACCCCCGGAGACGGGGGCGTCGAGACTGGCGATCCCCTGTTTTGAGGCCGCTTCGGCTATCTTCAGCGCCACCTTCGGGCTGCTCGTCGTCATATCAACGACCGTATGGCATTTGCCCGCGGCAGGCACGATCCCCTCTTCGCCGAGGTATACCTCCTCAACGTCCCGGGGATGACCGACTATCGTGAATACGATCTCCGCACTGCGGGCGACTTCGGCCGGCGAGGTGCACCAGCGCCCTCCCCTCTCTATGAGGCCTTCCGCCTTCTTTTGTGTCCTGTTGTACAGGTAGAGATCATGTCCAGCATCCCGGACATGCCCCGCCATCGAAGCGCCCATGACGCCTGTGCCTATCCATCCGATTTTCATACGCTTATGCCCCCCTGTAAGCGGGATAAACCTGTCCCGTAAATTTTCCCCTGATGTATCAGATGAGAGGGGAAACATCAATGTATTTTAAGATCCCCTTGATTTAGAAAAGGGCTTCATATACGTACAACCTATGCAGAAAAGGCTCCTCCTCGTCAATCCCTGGATACATGATTTTGCCGCCTATGACCTCTGGGCCGCGCCGCTGGGGCTCCTCTCTCTCGCCTCTATCCTGAGGGAGAACGGGTATGAGGTTGCCCTGGTTGATTGTCTGAATCCCCTTCACAGGGGAATCAGGGCCCCGAAGAGGATCCCCTCCGGGAAGGGAAACTTCTTCAAAGAGGAGATTGCGAAACCGTCTCAATTAAAGGATGTTCCAAGGAAATACAGCCGGTACGGCATACCCCCTGCCCTGCTCGAGCGGGACCTGCTCGGCATGCCACGACCGGACGCGGTGTTTGTAACATCGATGATGACCTATTGGTACCCGGGTGTCTTTGAGACCATAGAGACCCTCCGCCGTGCCCTTCCCGATGTGCCCGTCATCCTGGGGGGCAACTACGCCACCCTCTGCACGGGGCACGCAAAACGGCATTCCGGTGCCGATATCGTTGCTGCAGGAGAAGGAGAAAAGGTCCTTCCGGGGATCTTGAAGGATCTCTTCAATGAGCTGCCCTCTTTCATCCCATCCGCGGAAGATCTCGATTCCTATCCCTACCCCGCCTTTGATCTTCTCCCACGAAGGGATCAGGTCTCCATTATGACATCGCGGGGGTGCCCCTTCCGGTGTTCCTACTGTGCCTCACATCTCTTGAGTGGCGAATTCAGAAGCAGGAGTCCCATAGCAGTCGTTGATGAGATAGAGTTCTGGAACCGGAAATTCGGAATCAGAAATTTCTCCTTCTACGATGATGCCCTCCTCGTCAAGCCTGAGGAACGCGCGATACCCATGCTGAAAGAGATTCTGAGGAGGGGACTGGACTGCAGCTTCCATTGCCCCAACGGTCTCCACCTGAGAGACATGAATGCATCCCTGGCCTCCCTGATGTTCAAGGCGGGTTTCAGAACAATCCGGTTCGGTTTCGAGACCGCAAGTATTCGCCGACAGACCGACACGGGGGGGAAGGTAACCAATGAGGAGACGAGGGATGCGGTCGCCTGTCTCCTGGAGGCCGGTTACCGGGAGGATGACATAGGGATATACGTCCTGTGCGGACTCCCGGGTCAGAGTGCCTCCGAGGTGCGGGGAAGCATCGATTTTGCCCGGTCGTGCGGGGGCAAGCCCGTGATCACGGAATTCTCGCCCATACCGGGCACGCCGATATGGAAAGAAGCGGTAGATGCCTCCCCCTATGACATAGAAGAAGAGCCCCTCTACCACAACAACACCCTTCTACCCTGCCGCACAGAGAAATTTACCTACGGGATGTACCAGGAATTAAAAGACCTGGCGAGGAAACGCACTTGACAGGCATACCATCCCTGTAAATCCAACAGTAAAAACTCTCCTCTGCTGCCGCAGATTTGCAGACGGGTCATTCCGACAAGAGAAGGGAATGTTGCCCCTTTTCTAATCAAGCCGTTTCCTGAAGCGGGCGATTGCGCCGGTGAAAACAGCAAGGCCCAGGACAGCGAGCGCTACGTATTGAGGCCAGAGCACATCCAGCCCGACCCCTTTTAGAAAGATTCCCCGGATAATGATAAGAAAATATCGCAGGGGATTCAGATAAGTCATCCATTGAACAACGACGGGCATATTGGCGATGGGAAAAACGAAACCGCTGAGCATAAAGAACGGGAGAATGAAGAAGAACGTGGTCATCATGGCTTGCTGCTGCGTGGAAGAAACGGTGGAAATGAACAGACCGATGCCGAGCGTGCTCAAAAGGAAGATGCACGTGGCAAAGAAAAGAAGGAGGATACTCCCCGACAGGGGAATCTGAAACCAGAAAACAGCGATGATCGTCACCACAACCATCTGCGCCACTGAGATGACGATATAGGGGATGGTCTTCCCGACAATGAGTTCAATGGGTTCCAGGGGGGTAACCATGAGTTGTTCCATTGTTCCAGCTTCCTTTTCCTTGATAATGGCAATGGAGGTCAGAAGCAGGGCGATCAGCATGACGACAAAGGCGACAATCCCGGGGACAAAAAAATGCTGGCTGTCAAGATTAGGATTATACCAGGTCCTGATCCTCGCATCGATTCTCCCATAATCCATTCTGAACGGGTACAGTTCCTTCATCAGTTTCTGATTCAATTGGCCAAGAACCATCATGGAATAGGCCACCCGGATGGAGGCCATATTGCTCATACTGCCGTCTGCCAGAATTTGTATCTGGGCCGTTTCCCCTTTCCTGATTTTACGGCTCAGATCGGGTCCGATCTCGATGCCAAGATCGATTTTACCCTTTAAGAGATACTGTTCTATATCCTTTTCGTCCTGCGAGACATGGGTGATCCTGAAAGTTTTATTGGCACTGAAGGCATCGGTAATCATGCGGCTTTCCCGCGTGCGGGCCTGATCCAGAATCGCCACCCGGATGTCCCTGATCTCGTAATTCACGACATATCCAAATACGAGCAACTGAATGATCGGAGCAATGATCAAGAAGCGACGGTTTTGCGGGTCCCTGAAGAGGAGAATAAATTCCTTGCGCACAAGTGCCCAGATGCGGAGCCAGCTCACGTTACAACCCCTCCTTTCTGAGCAGCAGGCAATTCAGTGCCGCCAGAATGATTAACATGACGATCATGACGAGAAAATTCGGCCACAGATGCGATAATCCCAGGTTCCGTAAGTATAAACCGTTCAGAATATCGATGTAATAGGTGGCGGGAACAATATACGTCAGAAGTTGAAGGCCCTTCGGCATATTGATCACCGGAAAAACGAAGTTCGACAACAACAGGGAAGGCAGGTACGTGATAAGAATGGCACCTTGGTTCGCGATGAGTTGGGATTTTGTAACGGATGAAATCAACAACCCCAGAGCAAGGGCAACGGCCAGATAAATGGAAGAAGCCATGATCATAAGCCAGAAACCGGATTTCATGACGATACCGAACAAAAGCTGCCCCATGAGAATGGAAACCAGGACATCAATCATGCCGACGAAAAAATAGGGGATGGCCTTGCCGACCAGAAACTCGCCGGCATTAATGGGAAGGGACTTGATCGTTTCCATCGTCCCGTTTTCATATTCCCTTGCGATAACCAGCGACGTCAGCATGGCTCCCACGATCATGATAATGATCGCAATGATGCCGGGGATAATGAAATTACGGCTTTCAAGATCCTCGTTGAACCACACCCGTACACGTCCCTCTATGGGCACTTGTATCTTCTCCATTCCCCGGCGGTTCAGAAATTCGGCCAGCAGTTTCTGATTGTACTGTTCGACAAAGGCATTCACATACCCCCTTGTGATACTGGCAAAATTGGGGTCGCTTCCGTCAAGAAGAATCTGCAACGAAGCTTCCCGATCCGCCCGGAGTCTTTTCGCCCAATTTGGAGGAATCACCACCGCCAGAGATGCCCAGCCATGATCCAGATACTTCGTCACCTCTTTTGTAGCCCCAAGCTGCGCCCCGATATGAAAATAAGGGGAGGCATCCATGTGTCGTATGAATTCGCGGGAGATATCGGTCCTGTCGTAGTCCACCACCACCGTCTCGATATTGTCCACATCGAGGCTAAGCGCGTATCCAAAAAGGAAGATCAGAAGCAAGGGAATGGCAAAGGCCAGGTAAAGACTGCGAAAATCTCTGATGAGATGATAGAACTCCTTGCGGGTTATGGCCCATATGTTTCTGAGGTTCAATGGTTGATACCCCCACGGGTCATTAGTGTGACAAACGCATCGTTCAGATCCGCATCGGAACGACCGGGACAGGCCGTAGCAATGATCTCCTGGGGACTGCCGGAGGCAACGATTTTCCCTTCGTTTATCATTACGATGCGTTGGCAGTGACGCGCTTCATCCATATAGTGAGTAGTCACAAAGACAGTAATCCCCTCGCCGGCAAGTTGACCGATAAAATCCCAAAAATGTTGACGGGTGATGGGATCCACTCCGGATGTGGGTTCATCCAGGAAAAGAATGTCCGGGCGATGCAGGAGCGCGCATCCCAGGGCAAGCCGCTGGCGCCATCCGGGAGGTAATTCCCTGGTCAAACGATCCTGAACCTCCTGAAGCTGCGTCATATCAAGGATCCATTCAATCCGATCCTTCCACTGATCCTGTGCCACACTGTAAATGCCCAAATAGAAACGAATGTTTTCAATAGGGGTCAGGTCTTCATACAGGGAAAATTTCTGAGACATGTAGCCGATGGACTTCTTTATCTCTTCTGGCTCCGTAAATATATCATGCCCGGCCACCTGCCCCCGGCCGGATGTCGGGTTGAGGATGCCGCATAGCATGCGTATGGTCGTGGACTTACCGGAACCGTTGGGGCCTAGGAAACCGAAGATTTCTCCCTTCTTAACCGAAAAGGAAATCTTGTTGACGGCGACAAACGTCCCGAAACGCTTCTCCAGTTCCCTCACAGCAATGGCGTCACCGTTTGAAGGAATCATGGGCAAGCTCCTGATCGACCTCCCGGATGCGGGAAATCATGGCGGACTCCAGTGTGGGATGAGAGGCGCGCATATCCGCCGGGGTCGCTGTACCCAGCAGTTGCGCCCGGTGCATCAGCCCCAGAAAATCGCATTTCTCGCCCTCGTCCAGATATGCCGTGGAAACCACGATGGTCATGCCTTCCTGTCTCATCTGTGCCAGTATATTCCAGAATTCCTGCCGCGAAACGGGATCGACGCCATTTGTCGGCTCGTCAAGGATCAAAAGCCCAGGTTCATGAACCAGAACACAGGCAAGCCCCAGTTTTTGCTTCATGCCGCCGGACAGGTCCCCCGCCTGACGATCAACAAAGGGAAGCAGGTTCGAAAATCCCAGATACTTCTCACGCCTCTTTATTCTTTCAGCACCGGTTATATTGAAAACATTCATAAAAAAATCCATGTTCTCAGCCACCGTGAGATCCTGATAGAGGCCGAATCGCTGGGGCATATAACCCATAATATCCTTGACCCGCTTCCTTTCGGAAACGACATCGATGCCGTCAATCAGAATAGTTCCGGAAGAGGGCCGGATCATCGTGGCCATCATGCGCAGTAGGGTGGATTTGCCGGCCCCATCCGAGCCCACGAGGCCGAAGATTGTCCCCTTTTTTACCTCAAAGGACACCTCCCGGACAGCCTCGATCCGGCCAAAATTCATCGATATTCGATTAACCTGCACAAAAGAATCATCGTAACCATGCATCGGCTGGCATTCCTGATTTTAACTCGAGATCCGGATTGGATAAGGATATCTTTACAAGGTAGACGAGTTTTACCCTCTCTTTCTGGGTCTGAATAATTTTGGGGGTAAACTCACCCTCGGGAGAAACAAAGGAGACATATCCCGTATAAACCTTTCCGGGAAAGGTATCCACCATGACCTCCACCTTCTGCCCCGGCTTGACTTTTCCGATCTGGGTCTCATCCACGAATATCTTAAGGTCCACCCTTGAGAGATCCGCAAGCGTCAGGACTTCACGACCCGGCGTCACCACTTCCCCCGGCTCAACATTACGACTCGTTATCGTCCCTGAGAAAGGCGATTTAAGTTGAGTATACCCCATCTGAATACTCGTCTGATCAAGGGCCGCTCTGGTCGCCTGAGCCTGGGACCTGGCGGCTTCAACATCCTGTCTGCCGGCTTGGATTTTTTTCAGATTGCTCCGGGCCTGCCTGAGGACGGCTTCTCCTTCGGCCAGCCTGTACATAGCGGTTTCATAGCCTAGTTTCACCGCATCCCGTTCCTTTTCCGAGGAAACGCCCCTCAGAAAAAGCCGTTCATATCTGTCATAATTTTTTTTGGCATCATCCATAACATATCTGGCGCTTGCAACGGCGGCTTCGGCTCTCTCAATCTCGGCGGGCAACGTTTTTGTATAGATCTCCAACACCGTTGAAAGCTGTTCCTGGCTTCTCAGCGATCTGTTCAGTGTTGCCTTCGCCTGATCATACCGTGCCTGGAACTCCGATCGGTCGAGTTCAGCCAGCACTTGATCCTTTTCCACATGCTGGCCTTCATTGACAGCCACTTGGAGCACCCGACCCGCCGCCTGAAAAGCAAGATTGGATTGGATCGCCTCAATCGTTCCCGAGAAGTATAATTCTTTGTGTTTATTCTCCCACTGTCCGTAATAAACGAAGCTGCCCACGCCTATAAGGAGGATAAAAAAAATGACTACGATGATTATTTTCTTTTTCAAAGCAATTTCCCCCATCCTTTAACACTACAACGCCGGTAATTACGGTTTATGTCGGATGATTCTTCAGCCAT
>CAYPDL010000156.1:0-8050 GCA_964409475.1 uncultured Desulfobacteraceae bacterium
GGCTCGTAGCTCATAGCTGATGGGTTAGGGCTCAAAGGTTCTGGGTTCAGGGTTCAAAGGTTCACGGTTCAGAGGTTAACTGTGAGGAATCTTAGTGGAAATAATGCGCAAGTCAAGAAAAATCTGTCTTTTTAGTCAACCACGACAGAAAATGCCTATCACTCAAAATCGCAGTCTTTTCACGAAACAGGGCAGTGGGGCGGAACAACGTCTTTGATACAAGGCCGCAAAACGCCCAATTTGGAAACGACGATAACAAATTCCGAAGTGTTATAGGCAGACCGCTCCGGTCCTCTATGCTGAAAGGGGTTGACAGGAAGAATCATCTGCCTTATTATCGTATATCTACGATTAACGATAATATGATGAAAGGTAAATCTGATTTTAATCTGATTTTAAAGATCATTAAGACAGGGATTTTGTGATGAAGAGTGAAAGGCTTACCTGCGTGGCGACGCCATCGGATCTGACGGAGATCGAAAGGATGTCCATGGATGCGTGCAAGAGAAGACTGGCTCAGCTTGCCAAAGGCCTTGCTCATCCGGCGAGGGTGGAGATTGTCCGGATGCTTGAAAATAAGCCCTTTGAAGAAAGGTGCGTCTGCGGTGATATCGTGAATGCGCTTCCCCTGGCCCAATCCAGTGTGTCCCAGCACCTCAAGGTCTTGAAAGAAACGGGCTGGATACAGGGGGAGATCGACGGTCCCCGGGTATGTTACTGCACGATCGAAGGGATATCCGAATATTATCTGGCGCTGATGAAGCGAACGCTTCACGGCAAATAATCAATCTTAACCGGTTTGGACAGACAAGGTTCGAGTTTTGATGGATCGACACCAAAGGAAAAGGAGGATTTGTATGAGTTCTAAATTGTTGGTTATCATTGCTACGGCTGAAAAGGAGAAGGCCTTGACAGGCTTGAGGTATGCGCAGCGGAACCTGTCGGAGGGCTGGATGGATGAGGTAAAAGTCATTTTTTTTGGTCCGTCCGAGCGTCTCCTTGTTGAAGACGAACAGATCGCCAAGACGGCCAAGGAGATTGGGGCCGTGGAGAAACCGATCGCGTGCAAGTTTATCTCAGACCGTGACGGGATCTCTGAAAAGATAGAGGATCTTGGCGTCAAGGTGGATTACGTCGGCATTATCATCGCGAATTTCTTGAAAGACGGATATGTGCCGATGGTTTTTTAATAACCGTTCGCGGGTTCAGAGGTTCAGGTCAATAACGTTGAATCTCTGAACCGTTACGTTTTTTAGACCTGTTGACGTGCGCGGTGGACCGGGAATGGGTGGCAGGCATTACATCTGATTGGAGGTTGGAGCATTGTGCTATGAATAAGGGAAAAGATGGCCGTGTGATGTTGAAAACCATAGATTTTCAGGCCGATCCATCTCCCACAAGCGGCTGCTGACCCAGCGGTGGAACGGCTCAGGTGAGCCGTCCAAGACTTGACCAGCCATTTGTTGAGGGGACTCTTCAGACAAAGGTGGGGGCGGTCCCCAGGGTGTCCTCCACCCTGATGTGGGCCGATCGGTGGGGAAGCATAAAGGCCCGGTGGGGCGTGGGACGCATGCGGTTTACGGTTGATCCCGGCCTGTACGCGCTCGGGAATCCCGAACATCAGTCCCCGACTCTTGTGACCGCCAATTATAAGATGAGCTTTGACCGGCTCCGTGAGGCCCTGCCCGGCCGCGATGCATGGATCGTGGTCCTGGACACCAACGGCATCAATGTCTGGTGTGCGGCAGGAAAGGGGACCTTCGGTACGGAGGAACTGGTCCGACGTATCGGGTCCGTCGGCCTGGCGCAGGTCGTGGCCCACCGGGAACTGATCCTGCCGCAGTTGGCAGGCCCGGGGGTCGCGGCCCACCAGGTAAGGAAGAGAGCAGGCTTCAAGGTCATATACGGACCTATCGAGGCAACGGACCTGCCTGCCTTTTTGGATGCAGGTCTCCAAGCGACTCCCCAGATGCGGAAAAAGACCTTTCCTCTTAGAGAGCGGACAATACTCGTCCCGGTGGAGTTGGTGGGCACACTCAAATGGAGCCTTCTCATCCTCCCCCTCTTCTTTCTGGCGGGCGGCCTGGGCGGACACGAAGGATTCTGGAACAATGCGTTGCGCTACGGCCTCTTTGCGGTGGTTGGCTTGTTGAGCGCCGTGGCTGCGGGAGCGGTCTTGACACCCATGTTGCTGCCCTGGCTGCCGGGGCGCGCCTTCTCACTGAAGGGATTCGTGATGGGTCTGATAACCGCGGTTATATTTGGGGCCTTCTGGACCGAAGGTTTCAGTAACCCGGGGAGCGTGACCGGTATTATGGCATGGTTCTTTCTGATTCCTGCTATTGCAGCGTATCTGGCCATGAATTTCACGGGTGCTTCCACCTATACCTCCCTGTCTGGCGTCCGAAAGGAGATGAAGTGGGCGGTCCCCCTTCAGATTGCCGGAGGTGCGGCAGGTTTGTGTCTGTGGCTGGGTTCTCTGTTCGCGGCGTGAGGAATGTGTAACATGGAAAGATTCGTCTATCTAAAGGATGTGGTTACGTTAGCACTTGATCCGGAGAAATGCATCGGGTGCGGTATGTGCTTGGTGGTCTGTCCCCATGGCGTGTTCCGCATGGACAACGGGCACGCCGGGATAGCAAACCGGAACCACTGCATGGAGTGCGGGGCCTGTTCCCGCAACTGCCCCACAGAAGCGGTGAGCGTCAAGGCAGGTGTGGGCTGTGCCGCGGCCGTTATTAATACGGCCCTGGGCCGTGACGGATCGTCATGCTGCTGTGTGATTGAACCGGATAAGGGTTCAGCGAGCGGGGGCATTAAAACGGGGGTGACTGGCAGGTCGGGGTGCTGTTGAGGAGTGTGGGCCTGTCAGTTTAAGACGTTATATCGCTTCAAATTGGATTTCACATAGCTCCAGTGCAAAAATATGTGTATCCCAATAATGACCATAAACGCGAGGGCCGTCCATTGATGGAACTCAACAAAAAAATGCCTCAGGCTTATCAGGGAGCTTCCTCTTGCTTGATATCCCTTCGGCAGCAGCCAGTTTATGAGGCCCGTAAGGCTTAAGAGGATGAAACATATGAATGATAACATGTTGATCAGCCAGAGCTTAGAGATCTTGTTATGGGTCATATCCTTTTCACCCCATCGTCATTGATCAGATCTTCTCAATAAATCCGGGTTGCTGATTATAAATTGGTTCCAAGTCTATACGTGTTTATCCACCCTCCGGGGCCTTCGTGATCTTCGTGGTAAAACAATCTCAGCGCGGTGTTTTCATTCAGTCCTGAAGCAGAACTCATCCTCTGACTTTTTGAAAAGTTACGGATTTTCTTGTGTAGCATCAAAACGGACTGAACTCCAGATACATGAAAAGGATCAACAGTGATGTTCCCAAAGCTACGATTCCCGTGCCTATCGCCCCTGATCTCCTGTTCCCCTCGTTACTGAAGATCGTAACAACCCCACCTGTTACGGCCATGGCAAATGCCACCATACAGGCGATCTGTAAAATAAGAACAGCATCCTTTTTGACGTTTATAAAAAAGGAGATCAAAAACGCACCTGCCACAATGGTTCCCATGGTCTGTTTATCTTTCTCCTTGTGAAACATGGTTGCCAGTCCGCCGATAACGGCCATGATAAAAGAAACAATGGAGATCAATTCTCGCACTTCTCCGGCCTCCTTCCGCACCTGGATATGCCCCTACGTTGCAATCATGTGATCTGCCAGCTACAATCGACATTGCGATTCAAGACGAGTATCATTTCAGGAAATTCTGTATTATACAAGGGCTAATTTTCAGCGATTCCAAGGCTGGGCCGGAATTATCACGCAATCATGGGGAACAGATCATCGGGAAGTTTGACAACTAAGTGAATTGGGGTCGGGCCACCTCAGACGTTGCGATGTAGAGGTCTATCCGCAATCGAACCGTCATGCTTTTTTTTGGACTTGCCACACGAACACCTCCTTTTAGGCTCATGATCTGATGCCATTTATTGATACCACATAATGAACCATCTGTAGCACGTGTGTCAAGGCGTTTCTCTTAAAATGAGTGGCTTGAATTGTGACCCTGAAGGAATCTTTTTTCTCACACAAAGATCACGGGGACACAGAGGTTTTTGGAATTCTGTATGCTTTGTTGGTTGACATCCCGTAAAGAAAATCTTTCTGTGTCTTCGTGTCTTTGTGTGAGATATTTCGGGTGCGGCTATGCCGCGTTAGGGGAAGAGCATCATTTTAGCATGATCCGGGCATCCACCACCCAGTACCCCTCCCCCTTAGGGAGCACCTTGACAGGATTGAAATCCAGTTCCGCAACCTGCGGGATGTCCCCGACGAGCGCCGAGAGTCTCAGCAGCAGATCCTCCACGGCCGCCAGGTCGCTTGGGGGCGCCCCCCTGAAACCTTCAAATACTTTTGCCATCTTGATGGAACCGACCAGCTCCCGGGCATCCACGTCGGTGAGGGGGTGCAACCGGACGGCCACATCCTTCATGAGTTCGGCATAAATCCCGCCCAGACCGAACATGATCAGGGCGCCGAATGAAGGATCCTGGGTCACGCCCACGATCGTTTCCAATCCTCCTGTTACCATCCGCTGGAGGATGACGCCCCTCATTTCATCCCGGCGTCCCATTTCAATAAGCTTCTCTGCAATACGGTTGAAGGCCCTTTCCACCTCTTCTTCAGAGTGCAGATCCAGCATCACCCCGCCCACGTCTGTCTTGTGAGTAATGGTTGCAGAGTCCAGCTTCAGGGCGAGGGGGAAGCCGATCCGGCCGGCAGACGCAACCGCCTCTTCCTTTGTTCGGGCGGCCACCGTCTCGGCACAGCGTATGCCATAGCAGTCGAGGAGGTCGTGGATTTCGCCGATGGGCAGCCAGATGGGGCGCTGGGAACTTCTGATCATTGCCGAGTCGATTATCTTTTGGGCCCTGGCGCGTCTGATGCCCTGAATCCTCGGAGTCTTTCCCTTGGGCTTTCTGAGCCATTCCCTGTACTGAGCCACCTTGGCCAGGGCGGATACGGCATCCTCGGGGAAAAGATAGGAGGGCACAAATTTGTTCTTTTGGCCCAGCATCCTCCCGACGCCACGTTGCCCGATGAAGCAGGACAACAGAGGCTTCTTTCGTCTCTGAAAAAGAAGGGACACGCGTTTGATGGCCTCTTCAATACCGGTTGGGTCGGTCACCGTGGGTGGGACGAATATGGTCAGAACGGCATCAATCCCGGCATCATTTGCCAACACCTTGAGCGTGTCTGCGAATTCCTTCTCCGAAGCGGCGGCGGTCATATCCAGAGGGTTGCGGACCGTTATTTCACGCTCAATAGCGGATTTGAGCCGTGTTGCGGTCTCGGGAGAGAAATCCGGCAGCGCCAGCCCGTGATGCTCGCAGGCATCGGCCGCAAGGATGCCCGGTCCCCCGCCGTTTGTGACGATCGCCACCCTGTTTCCCTTCGGCAACGGCTGATTGGCCAGCAGGGTGGCCACGTCGAAAAGCTCCTCAAGGGTGTTTACCCGTATGATGCCGGCCTGCCGAAACAGGGCATCCGAGGCTATCTCCGGCGTGGCCAGGGCGCCCGTGTGGGATGAAGCAGCCCGGGACCCGGCCTGTGTCCTGCCGCCCTTGACGGCAACGATGGGTTTGGCCGAGGACAGCCTTCTGGCGATAGGGACGAATTTCCTGGGATTGCCGAATGATTCCAGGTAAAGCAGGATGACCTTGGTGGCAGGGTCCTGCTCCCAGTAATGCAGCATGTCATTGGCTGAGATATCAGCGCGGTTGCCGACGCTCACAAAGGTGGAGATGCCCATATGGATGCCTTTGGCATACTCCAGGATCGCAATGCCCAGGCCTCCACTCTGGGACAGAAAAGCAACGTTCCCGGCCGGCGGATAGACCCGGGAGAAGGTGGCGTTCAGACGGATCCCGGGGTTCGTATTGATGACCCCCATGCAGTTCGGCCCCAAAAGCCGCATTCCGTGACCCAGGGTGATTTCCCTGAGCACCCTTTCCCGCGCGGCCCCTTCGGGCCCCCTTTCTCTAAACCCGTCCGATATGACCGCCAGGGCGCGAACGCCTTTGCGGCCACACTCATCAGCAACCTGGGCCACCAGCGGGGCCGGCACTGCAATGAGCGCAAGGTCCACGTGACCGGGCACATCAAGCACCGAAGGGTAGGCCTTCACAGACATGACCGAATCCGCATTCGGGTTGATCGGATACACCACACCGGTGAAGCCGTTCTCCATGATGCATTGAAGAAGGACCTGCCCGATGGTGTTCGCTTTTCTGGATGCCCCTATGACGGCCACCGAACGCGGGGACAACAGGGAGCGAAGTGACGTGAGCGTTGAAATATGCTCCCTTTCTTCCTCTTTCCTGGCCACTTTTCGGGTTCGGGAGATGGGAAATTTGACATGGATGACACCTGACTCGAGTTCTGTAGCGATGTGGAAGCCGTAGCCTCTCAACAGCGACATCATCTCCCTGTTTTCCGCAAGAACCTCGGCCTCGAACGTACGAATGCCATGGCCACGGGCAACCTTTGCCAGCCATTCCATGAGCTTGGTCCCGATCCCCTTCCCCTGATAGGCATCTTCAATGGCGAATGCCACTTCGGCAGCATGGCTCCTCGGCAGGCGGTAATAGCGACCAATGGCGACGATTTTCTCCTCTTTTTCGCTCCGCACCAACGCCACAAAGGCGAAGGCGTTGATGTAATCCAGGGTGCAGAAGCGGACGGCGTCTTCGCGGCCCAATTTAGGGAGCGAATGGAACCGCAGGTATTTTGTCCGAGGGCTGATCCTTGTCACAAAAGCGAGCCAGGGTTCCACGTCATCGGGCCTGATCGGTCTCAGCAACATGCTTGAACCGTCCTTCAAGACCACCTCTGTCTCATAGTGAGACGGATATTCCCTATCAATTTCTTCGGACATCGGGGTTTCCTCCTTGTGTCAGGTTTCGGATGTCTCGTCTTCAAAAAGACTTCGTCTGGCGGGTCGAATCCAAACCATCCTATTGATACTCAAGCACTATCTTCCCAAAAGCACGCATTTCGAGGCCTTAGAGCTTACATTTCGCACTAAAGAAACAAGTTTTCAGGGTTTAATGTACGAAGCTGCCAGAAGGGTAACTTCATAAATGATAGGAGAAAAACAAAATTGTGCTGGACAAAATCAAATTCATTTGTTATGTGCATAATGCATGAGGCTGCCCAAAGGGACAAAACATACTGTTATTAAACGATAAATAAGATATAGTTTTATCTTTCGACTATATTGTAACGCCTCATAAAAATGAATAAGGAGGCGTTATGGCGCAATTTGAAACACGGTTCAAACAAGTCGATGTATTCCCAATGGTCAAGCATTTCATGGATAAACTTGATCTGTTCAATCTCTTTACAAAGTATGTTCCGGCAGCAGCCGATAGTCTCGCGGATCATGCTGAAAGCCTATGCATATTAACGGCAAATATTATATGCGAGAACAAGCCTCTTTACAAGGTTCAAGAGTGGCTGAGCCAATATTCCGATGGTCTTGTCGATGTGCCAGTGGCAGCGAACCTTTTTAATGATGATCGACTTGCCAGGTCCCTTTCGGCACTTTTTCGTTCAGACCGCCATTCGTTAATGACCGAGGTGTCCGGTAACGCTATTTCTGTTCACAAATTGCTTACCGATGAAATTCATAATGACAGTACAACGGTGACATTCATTGGCAAATACGATAGCCCCGATTCGGAAGCGGTCAAGCTTAAACATGGCCACAACAAGGATTTCCGGCCTGACTGCAAGCAGATCGTATTTGGTCTGAATATCACAGCAGATGGCCATGTTCCGCTGAGCTATAAACTTTTTGACGGCAATACCACTGATGATGTCACGCATATACCGAACTGGAACGCCCTTCGCGCATTATTGGAAAGAGAAGATTTCATTTACGTTGCCGATTGCAAGTTGTGCAGCCAAAAGAATCTAAGCCATATTTCAGGAAATGGCGGTTTTTTTATTACAATCGTTCCGAAGGATCGA
>CAYPDL010000157.1:0-8037 GCA_964409475.1 uncultured Desulfobacteraceae bacterium
CCGTCATGCCGATGATCCCGTTCATGGGAGTGCGGATCTCGTGGCTCATGTTGGCAAGGAACTCACTCTTTAAACGGTTGGCTTCTTCGGCTATTTCTTTGGCTTTTTGCAAATCTTCTTCGGCCTGCTTGCGATCGGTGATGTCTCTAAAAAGACCTAAGAGATGCGTTCTTCCAGCCAGTGTTACAAGAGAAGTGTTAACGTCGGCATAAAAAACACTGCCGTCTTTTCTTTTCACCGGAAGACCTTCAGCCACTGCAATCTCTTTTCTTGCTTGTCTCTCAAACTGCCCTATAACATAGGGTAACTCTTCCTTGGGATGGATGTCTGTGACACTTAAATTTTTAATCTCTTCAAGGCTATAACCTAACATTTGACAGATTGTATTATTGCCGATATAAAATTTTTTTGTCGCCTCATCTGCCAGAAGTATTCCGTCGTTTGCATTATCAAAAATGGCTCTAAAGCTTGCCTCTGCATCCCGCAGTTCCTCTTCCGCCCGCTTACGCTCGGCAATCTCTTTATTAAGTTCACCTACCGATATTGTAGTCTTCTTCAAATCCCCTGTCATTTTGTCAAAGGCCCTTGAGAGTTGGCCGATTTCGTCTCTCGAGTCAGTGCCTACGTGATAATCCAGATTACCCCGGCCTATTATCTCAGTTCCTTCATGAAGTTTTCGAACAGGCCCTGTTATAAATCTTGAAACATAAATGCCTATCAACCATGCCGCCAATGGAACAGAAAGCATTATAATAAGAAAGGCGACCTTTATTTGATTTAGAGGCGCAAGGGCCTCAGATTTATCAATCTCTGCAAGAATCCCCCATTGCATCTCAGGAATATGGTTATGGACACCAAGAACCTCAATGCCTCGATAATCCGTATATACAAAAGCTTCATGCTCATGCGTTTTCTTGCCGAATTTTCTGAGATCTTCTAAACATTTTCTTGCGTTTTCAGTATCAACTTTCAGTTTAAGGAAGGTATTATTTATGAAACGGGAAGGGGTTATCATATAACCATGCCTGTTTAGCAGATAGGTATCCCCGGTTTTGCCCAGCCCGGTCCTGCAGGCAGTTATTTCATCTAACTTGCTTAAGTTAATCCTGCCAACAGCTACACCCAGAAGGGCCTTTGTTTCTCTGTCTTTAATCGGAGCAGAAACAGCAATCGATTTCTGCCCCGTTGTTTTGGAAAGATAGGCATCTTTAACGTACGGTCCTGATTTTGCTCCCAAAAAATAGGCATCAGTGGACTTGTCCAGCCCGATTTTGCTTCTATCGCTGGAGGCAACAGTTTTTCCCTTCGCATTGAGAACAAAAACCTCATATATATATTTACTGATCTTTTCTGTTCTCTTCAACCCCCTTTCAGCCATATCAAATTTATCCATGTAATCCGGATCCTGTTGGTTTGTACGCAAAAAATTCTCAAGAACTATACTTTGGGATAACTGTATTATCCTCTCTTTTTGCATATTCAGGAATGTCTCTATATGGAGTGCTCTTGATTCGGCAGTTGTCTCTAAATGCCTGAATATCGCGTCTTTCAGGTTGTTTACCGATATCGTGTAAAAGGCGGAACCCGCAATAGCTGTAAGCGCTAAACCCGTTACAAGAAAAGAAACGGTTATTTTATTGGCTATCTTCATTTTCTTCCTCCGCCATTTGAAATGAATTCAAATGGTTCCACCCTCTCCGATAGAGGCGTAGGCTCTACCCCAGGCCGGGGCTTACTCCCGCCTATAGGCGGGACCTATTGATGGACCCTTTACGAGTCCATCTCTCATTCAAGATTAAACTCATTCTCCTTGAATAATTTTAAACAGGCACCCACAACTTCAGAGTCGTAAAGTACACCTTTGTTCTTTGAGATTTCCTCCAACGCAACATCTATCCCGAGGGCCGGCCTGTAAGGTCGGTGTGAGGCCATGGCCTCAACAACATCGGCCACAGCTAATATCCTTGCTTCTAAGAGAGTGTTTTCACAAGATAATCCCTGAGGATATCCTGACCCATCCATCCTCTCGTGATGCTGCAACACGATCCGGGCAAGAGGCCATGGGAACTTCATATCCTTCAGGATATCGTAACCGGTCTGAGGATGGGTCTTGATTATGCGGAATTCCAACTCGGATAATTGGCCGGGCTTGCTCAGAATCTCGCCAGGCACTGAAATCTTGCCCAGATCGTGAATAGTCCCTGCCACCCGGACCCCTTCCGCCTGATCCTCGGAAAGTCCCATCTTTTTGGCAATGGCAAAGGTGAGTCCGGCTACCCGTAATTGGTGCCCTGCCGTGTACGGGTCCCTTATTTCAACTGTTGATGCAATGGCCTGAATGATCCCGTCCAATGCTTCCTTTAATTGGAAAGTACGCTCCGCCACCATCTGCTCTAAACCTTCACTGTAGGCACGATTGGCCATCTCCAGCTCTCGCCTGCACAAGGCATTGGCCACGCTCATCAGGATCCTGTTGCGCCTGATAGGCTTAGCGACATAATCGAACACGCCTACCTCAAACACGGTCTCTGCCACCACAGGGTCGTCAATGCCGGTCACCATAACGACCGCCACATCCCTGTATTTCGTTGAGACATCCCGGATGAGCTCCAACCCTGACTCCCCAGGCATATTAATGTCACAGAGGACCAGATCACAATCATGCTCTTTTAAACAATCACGGGCCTCTCCTGCGTCGGCAGCCAGGACACAGGCATACCCCTTTTTCTCCAGGATCTGCTCCAGCAATAACCTGATATCTTCTTCATCATCCACAATCAAGATCTTTGTCACTATCCTTCTCCCGTATTCGTCGCAACCCCTTAATCCTTCTCATCCAACACTCTCCGGACAGTCTCCGCCATCACTTCCCTGCGTATTGGTTTGAAGAGAAACGCCTTGATCCCCATCTCTTTGCTCTTTTCCTCTGTGATTTCATGGCTGAAACCGGTACAGAGGATAATGGGGATATCCGGCCGGATTTTGGCGAGTTTCAAGGCCAATTCACTCCCTGTCAAATTAGGCATCGTCATGTCGGTGATAACAAGGTCGAACCTGTCCGGTCGGGCCTTGAACAGTTCCAGGGCCTCGATGCTGCTTGTTCTGGTCACGACTTCATAGCCCAGACCCTCAAGCATCCGTCTGTGCATATTAACAAGAGTTTCCTCATCATCAATAATGAGGACTCTTTCGGTTCCGGTAGGAATGGGCTTTTCGATTGGCGCTTCCCTCTCCATGGTTTTTTCAATGACAGGTAAAAAAACATTGAATATAGAGCCTTTCCCCGACTCGCTTTGGACGGTTATGGCCCCGCCATGGGCCTTGACAATACCATGGACCACGGATAATCCCATACCGGTCCCCTCACTTTTGTCTTTGGTTGTGAAAAACGGATCAAAGATCCGATCCAGTATGAGGGGAGGTATGCCTCGCCCTGTATCTCTTACCATCAATCTCAGGTGGGTTCCTGGTTTCATATCCGGGTGTTTGGCGGTGAACAGGGAATCAAGCTCCACGTCGACCAGCGTCACCTCCAATATACCTCCCTTTTCCCGCATGGCATGGTCTGCATTTGTACACAGATTCAGCAATACCTGATGGATTTGGGTCGGATCACCAGATACAAGAGAATCGCTCTGAATGTCCTGACGAATTTCTATAGTCGTGGGCAAGATCGCTCTAAGCAGCCGCAGGGCTTCTTTTGTAATGAGTTTCACCTGGATCGGACTGAACGTCTTCTCACTCTGACGGCTAAAGGCGAGGATCTGCTGTACTAAATCCCTTGCCCGCTCTCCGGCTGAAAGTACCGTCTGCAGATTTTTTCTCAATCGGGTCCCCTCTTCGGCATCGTCCAAGGCTAATTCCGTATAGCCAAGGACCGATGAAAGGATGTTGTTAAAATCATGAGCGATACCGCCAGCAAGGGTTCCTATGGCCTCCATCTTCTGGGCCTGGCGAAACTGCTCCTCGATCTGCCTGCGCGCGGTGACATCGGTAAAGAACCCCACGTTGCACTCCCGGCCGTCGATGACGGCCGAGGTCGCGTGGACGTCCGCATAGACGACGCCGCCATCTTTCCGGAGACAGGGAAGAGTCGGAGCGAGAAACCTATCGCCACGCGCCTGGGCCTCGAACTCGGCCAGGACGTGATCGAGCGACTCCTTGGGGTGGATTTCCGTCATGCCCAGCCCCATAAGCTCCTCTCCGGTATACCCCAACATCTCGCGTATGGCTGGATTGCAGTATCTGAATCTCCGGGTCTCCATGTCCGCCACCAGTATGCCCTCGGCGGCGCCTTCGAAGATTGCCCTGTATCGCCCTTCCGCTTCCTTCACCGCTTCCTCTTGCTCGATCGATGCCAGCGCATACGCAATGTCGCCGGCGATCTCCTCAAACAACGAAGCTTCTTTCTTGTCGTTGGCGAATTTCATTGGGATGGCAATCCCCATGCAGCCGTATCGGCGGTTGCCGTGCTTCAGCTCGATGGTGATCGCGCCGCTTCCTCCATGAATGTCCGCCAGAGGGCAATTCCTGCATGCGGCAGCGGGATCAACCGTCACGGACTCACCCGACCCCGTTTGGCCAGGGCGAAAGCACGGCGGCGTCTCCCCCCGCTGAAACAGGTTCAGCAGTTCTGAGAAAGCAATGTCGTTAAAGCCGGTTTGCGCACCCTCGACACGATCGGGCAGCCCGTCGGTGAGGACGATCCATGCGCCCTGCAGGCCGCGGGTATGCGTCAGATTCTTACAGGCCATCTGGATGAGCGGCCCACGCCGCTTCTCGTGCACAATAAGCTGGTTGACGTCTCGGATGGATTTCAACACGCTGTTGATGTGCTCAAGGCGGGCATGAGCAAAATCGCGCTGGATCATGACGGCGAGTTGCCTCGCCAGTTCGTCAATAAGACCCCGCTTTTCCTTCAGAAACGGCCCCTCGTCCAACATAGGCCTTTCCTCCAGGTAGCAGACCTCCACCGTCCCGACGGTTTCCCCAGAGAGCACGATGTCGGCGGACTGCTTCCACGGCGTGTCCCTGAAACCCTCGGACGTGAACTCGGTGCCTTCGAAGATGATCCGGGCGCGAGCGACCTCCGAATCCTGCCAACCCGTCGGAATCAAGTCCGCCGCAGACTTCAGCGCCGCGTCGATTGATTTGGATGGTTTCGCCAAAAGGCTCGAAATGGCGTGAAGGCAGCTAACCTCCTTGAGCCGATCCTTCAGTTCAGCGGTTTGCTCTTCGACCATTTTTTCCAACCCCTGTCGATACCGGGATAGCTCATCTTCCGCCTCCTTGCGTTGGGAGATGTCCCGGATGATACCGACGGTGCCAAGAAAGGAGGGGGGGCGGCCTTCAATGCTGCCATATAGGCCGGAGCTGTTCACCTCGGCGGTGAGCACGGGCCGACCGCCGCTGTGCAGTTCGCCAGGCACGGCTCGCCCGGCTCTCCGCGAAACAAGGCGCACCTCCATCGTCAAGGTCTGTCTGGAGCCCGTTCGGCGTTCATCAAAGAGCTTGGGCGCTCCCTCATCGCCGGTGCGTTTGCCCGCGAACCTTGGGAGCACGAAGCGACGAGTGACGTTCTCTACGTCGGCGGGGATAACAATCTCTGCGAACGGCAGTCCGATCAGTTCTTCGGGGCTATATCCGAGAGACCTCACGGCGTCGTTTAAGAACGTGAACCGGCCATCGGTATCGATGCGATAGACGATGTCGGGTATCGTCGTAACGAGCGTTCGATACCGTTCCTCGGAGGCGGACAATTCAAGGACCCTCCGGGCGAGTTCCTTTTGTGCGCGCTGCAGATCCAGGAACACGCACACTTTCGCCAGCAGAACGGCCGGTTTGTATGGCTTCACGATATAATCAACAGCGCCCGCCTCGTAGCCCTTGAAGACGTCTATCTCCTCGCCATAGGCTGCGGTCATGAAGATGACGGGCAGGTTGGCCGTCTTGGGGTCGCCCCGCAGAAGCTCGGCCAGCTCGTAGCCGTCCATTTCGGGCATCTGCACGTCGAGAATCGCAAGCGAAAAGTCGTAGACGAGCGTCGTCTTGAGGGCCTGGTTCCCGCTGGTGGCCTCGACGATCTCGGCATCCACGTCCCTTAAGACCTGTTGGAGGGCAACGAGGTTTTCCTTCTTGTCATCCACGATCAGGATTTTCTGCTTCTCATCCATGTCTGTACCCTCCCGGGTCTATTTCTGATGGTGTGCTGCATGGTGGATCACGCGCTTTCGATTTTAGATTTTAGAATTTAGATTTTGGATTTTGGATTTTAGATTTGTGGAATCGCTACGCTCTATTATTTTTTTATTTAATTGGTAGAATACCTTAAATCCAAAATCCGCATTCCAAATTCCAAAATCCCCACCCTTCACCCATTACACATCCCAGCCAGCTCAATGAGCCGCTGACCGATTTCCTTCAACCCCAGTATTTCACCTACCCCTCCAGCGTCGATTGCCGACTGGGGCATGAGTGGATGCTCTGCCTCGTCCGGGTCCTGGGCGATGGTCAGCCCCCCGGCCTCCCTGACCGACCGCATGCCCTTCGCGCCGTCGGCGCTGGCGCCCGAGAGGAGGACCGCGACCACCGCTTCTCCCCAGGCGACAGCGGCGCTCTCGAAAAGCACGTCGATGGAGGGCCGCGACCAGTTCACCTTTTCGTCCACCGACAGGCTGATGGTCCTGTTTCTATCCACCAGCATGTGGTAGTTCGCCGGCGCGGCATATACCCGGCCGCGCTCGATCCGTTCCTTGTCGCAGGGCTCGACCACCGTAAGGCGTGTGACCCGGGCCAGGTGCCGGGCAAAGGCCCCGTCATCGCTCGGGTGAAGGTGCTGGACCACGAGGACCGGCAGATCGAAGTCTGCAGGAAGCGCCGCGAAGATGGCCGTGAGCCCCTCGACGCCGCCCGCCGAACCGCCCATCACCACAGCGCGGAACGCTCGCGAATGCGGAGCGCGGAATGCGGAACGCGGAACTCGGAGTTCGGAACTCGGAATTTCCCCTTTTTCATATTCAACCTGATCCATTCGTCTTCCTTACTCAAGCCCTCTTTCTTCTGCGCTCCACGTTCCGCACTCCGCGTTCGAAAGGTTCCGACTTCTTATAGATTCGCGCCTTGGGGTCCACCACCTCGTACCGGCCGCTTACGTCGGTGAACTGCAGGTCTTCCTTTGTGCCGAGGCACAGAAATCCCCCATGCACCAGGCTTTCCGTGAAAAGCCCCAGCGCCCGGTTCTGCAGGTCCCGGTTGAAGTAGATCAGAACGTTGCGGCAGAATACCAGGTGCATCTCTCCGAACACGTTGTCGGAAGCCAGGTTGTGACTGGAGAAGACCATGCGCTCCTTGAGCGCCGCGTCCATGATCGCCGCGTCGTACCGGGCGCGGTAGTACTCTGAAAACGACGCCTTGCCGCCCGCCTGCTGGTAGTTTTTGGTGGCTTCCTGGAGCTTGTCAATCTCGTAGACGCCATCGCGCGCCCGTGCCAGGGCCTCGTCGTTGAAGTCGGTGGCGTAGATGGTCGCCCGGTCGTAGACACCTTCTTCCTTGAGCACGATGGCCAGTGAGTAGACCTCCTCGCCTGTGGCGCATCCCGCGTGCCAGACCTTGAAGTGCGGCCAGGTCCTCAGCAGCGGGACCACCTTGTCCCTCACGGCCCGGTAGACGAGCGGGTCGCGAAACATCTCGGTTACCCCGATGGAGAAGTACCGGGCCAGGCGCGAGAAGAACTCTCCGTCGTTTAAGACCTTCGAGATCATCTCGGATATTGACGCGCACCCGGCCTTGGACAGGAACTGCCTGATCCTGCGCTCGATGGAGGCCCGGGCATAGGAGCGAAAGTCGTAGCCGTAGCGCCGATAGACGGCCTCAAGCAAAAGATCGATTTCGATCTCTTCGATTTTGGATTTTGGATTTTGGATTTTGGACCAGCCCAATTTTGGATTTCGGATTTTGGATTTTAGATTCATTTGTTTTTCCGCGCGGTTTTTATTGACGAAACAATAATCGAGATTATTTCATCGTTTTCTTTCATCA
>CAYPDL010000158.1:0-7927 GCA_964409475.1 uncultured Desulfobacteraceae bacterium
ATACCATGCCTGTCTATGAGTATCAGGCCCTTGACAGGGCGGGAAGAAACAGGAGCGGAATCATTGACGCCGACAGCCCCATGGCGGCACGCCAGAAGCTGAGGGGGTCCGGGGTCTTCCCCACGGCCCTGAAAGAGACATCAAGCGCTCTTAAGGAAAAGGCCCCGGGTGATCCATCCGTCTTAACCTTTTTCAAACGGGTCAAGCCCGGAGAGATTTCCGCTGCCACGCGGCAGTTGGCCATTCTGTTGGGCGCCGGAATCACGCTGGTCTCTTCCCTGGACGCGCTCATCTCCCAGGTTCCCAACCCCCTTTTGAAAAAGATTCTAGCCCAGACAAAAGAGTCCGTGAATGAGGGAAACAGCCTGGCCGTTTCATTAGCCCAGCACCCAAAGGTCTTTTCCGAGATCTATGTCAACATGGTGAAGGCCGGCGAGGAATCCGGCTCGCTCGACCTGGTTCTTCATCGTTTAGCCGAACTGACCGAGCGTCAACAGGCCTTGAGAGGGCGGCTGAAGGCGGCCCTGGCATATCCGGTGTTTATGATCTTCATCGGGATCCTCGTCCTCTTTTTTTTGATCACCTTCATCGTCCCCAATATCACAAAGATATTTGATGATATGCACCAGATCCTGCCGCTTCCTACCCTGATACTCATCGGCGCCAGCAATTTTTTCAAGTCTTTCTGGTGGCTGGTGGCGGGTGGATTCGCATGCGGACTTTTTCTGATAAGGAGATTCATCCGGACGCCCAGGGGGAGACGTCTGTGGGACCGGATCAAACTCGGGGCCCCTTTGATCGGTTCACTCAATACCAGGTCAGCCATGGCGCGCTTTTCGAGGACCTTGGGCAGTCTGCTTCAGAACGGCGTCCCGCTTCTCTCGGCCCTGGGGATTGTCAGAAACATTGTCAACAACACACGCATCGCCGAGGCTATCGATGATGCCATAGGCGATATTCAGTCAGGGAGGGGCCTTGCGGTCTCTCTTTCCAAAAGCCGCTGGTTCCCGCCCATCGCCATACAGATGATCTCAGCGGGAGAGCAGAGCGGGGAGGTCGAGGGCATGCTCAACAAAATCGCCGATATTTTTGAAGGGGAGGTGGAGTCACAGGCCCTTGCCATGACCTCCATGTTGGAACCGGTCATGATCCTGGCCATGGGCGTCACCGTAGGGTTTATCGTTATCTCCATCCTTCTCCCTATCTTCGAGATGAACCAGATGATACGGTAAGGCGTTGCATCAACCATAGAACATTCCTGATTGTTATGCTAAGATTGATTGAAATGGATAACTTTGTTTTTCATGGACACGAATGGGGGAAAAATGTTTGGGAGAAAAAGGGGCAGCGCCGGTTTTACCTTGATTGAACTGATGGTGGTCATCGTAATTCTTGGAATTCTTGCAGGTCTGATTATTCCGAGAATCATGGGGCGGCCTGAAGAGGCCAGGCAGATGAAGGCCCAGGTCCAGATCGAGAGCATAGAGACCGCGCTCAGGCTATACAAATTGGATAACGGGTCGTATCCTTCCACCGAACAGGGCCTTCAGGCACTTGTGGAGGCGCCGACAGTGGGTGAACTCCCAAGGGCCTGGCGGGAGGGAGGCTATCTGGAAAAGGGGAAGGTTCCCAAGGATCCGTGGGGCAATGAATACGTCTATCTGAGCCCCGGCGTCCATGGGGATTACGATCTTTCATCATATGGCGCCGACGGGCAACCGGGTGGAGAGGGTAAGGACAAGGATATCAACAGCTGGGACCTGGATTAGAGGATCTGTGGTCAGAGATCGGGGATCGGGGGGCAGAAATCAGAATGACCCAGGGACGCCTCTATAGAACAGGGCCGGTTATGTCCCTCGACAAGAAAGGGTATACGCTGATCGAACTCATTGTGGTGATTGTCATGATCGGCATCATCCTCACCTTCGCTGCCCCCCGGCTGAGAAATGCCTTGCTCAACGACTCCTTGAAGACCGTTGCCCGCAAAATGGTCGGCATCATCCACAATCTGAGGAACGAGGCCGTTCGGGAACAACAGGCCTATACGCTCCATTTTGAGCTGAATTCCAATAAATTCTGGACAACCTGGGCCTCAATGACGGTCGAGGAACAGGCCTTGGCCCGGGAACAGGCCCTCTCCCTCCCCGCCAATGTGCGTATCCGTGATCTCTGGATAAAAGGGGAAGGAAAGATCGCCGAAGGAGAGGCGGCGCTCCTCTTCACTCCAAGGGGATATACCCTGGTGTCGGCTGTCCACCTCCGTTCGCAAGACGGCAGGGAAATCACCCTGGAGCTGAGTCCTTTCATAAGCAAGGTAAATGTCCTTGATAAATATGTGGAGTTTGATTGAGGAATTCAGGGATTCAGGAATTGAGGGATTAGGGGAGTTGCGCCGTGCCGAATTTCAAGTTTCAAGTTTCAAGTTTTAATCTTCAGCTTTCCCCCGGCTTCACCCTCCTGGAGGTCATGATCGCCCTGGCCGTTATCTCGATTGCCCTCATGGCGCTTCTCGGCTCCCAGTCTCAAGGTCTCTCTCTGGCCAATGAATCGCGATTCAACACCACCGCCAGCCTCCTGGCCCAGGGAAAAATGGCCGAGATCGAAGCCATCACGGATAAGCAGGACCTGGCCTCTGACTCGGGAGATTTTGGAGACGAATTTCGTGACTACGCCTGGCAGGTCTCGGTATACGACGTCACATTTGAAGGCGCGGGTAAGATCTCGGACCGTCTCAAACGCATCGATCTGGAGGTCCGTTATACACCGGATAAACGCTATCGCTATCAACTCAGGCTGTATCGGTTCTTTCAGTGAAGGTTCAGAGGCTATTGGGTTTGCGGTTAAGGCTTCAGGGGCCCATTTTTTTAATAGTCAATCAACAATAGTCGTAACACGTTAGGCATGTGAAAAAGGCCGGTCATGTTGCGGCGCCTTCTATCAAGAGCCTAAAGAGTTACCAATAGTCAATAGTTAATCCAATCGGGTACCCACAACCAGCATTCAGTGCACACATGAAAACGATCCGAACAGCAGAAAACACGAACCCGGCTGGAGGCTTCACCCTTCTGGAGATCCTCATTGCCATATTCATATTCGCCCTGATTGTTTCGGCCGTCTTTACGGCCTATAGAGGGACACTGAACATTATTGATGAGACCGAATCCCAGGAGGACATCTACCAGATGGCCCGGATTGCCATGGAGCGGATTACCGGGGATCTGGAGTCGGCCTATTTGCCGGAAACGACCCAGACCGGGGAGCCAGATAAAGCAACTTCCGAACCCGCTCTCTTTCAAGGAGAGAAAAAGTACATGGAAGACCTTCGTTGCGGTGAGCTGCGGTTCCTGTCCCTTGCACACCTGACCTTTTCAGATGAAAAATCACTCGCCGAACCTGCCGATATAGCCTATTATGGTGCAACAGGCACCGGCGAGGACGTATTCGACCTGTACCGCTCCGACACATCGCTCACCCGCGAAAGGCCCGAGTCCGGGACCGGCGGGCTGCTCCTGTGCAAAGGACTTTCATCCATCGATTTCATCTACTACGATGCGGAAGGCGAATCCCACGAAAACTGGGATTCGGATGAAGGCCCCTCAAAGGGGAAACTCCCTTCAAGGGTGTCGATCCTGATGGAATTCCCAAACCGGACAGGCCCGGAGCGACCCTTCAGATTCATGACCGGCGTTGCGATTCCGATGGGAGGATGAGCCGGGATTGATTATTGATGATTGTCGATGGACGATTGACCAATGACCAGGATCTCAGGAGGATCTGTCAGGGGATGACACTGCTTTTCAAAGACAATAGAGGCTTTGCCTTGATCCTCACGATTCTGATCATCAGCCTTCTCGTCGTGGTGACACTCCAGTTCAACAGCGCCATGTGGGCAGGCCTGTATTCGTCCGCAAACCTCCGTGACGGCATCAGGCTCGGCCTTATTGCCCGGTCGGGCATTCACTGCGCCATGGCCGTCCTCTCTGAAGATGCGTCTTCAAGCAGTTCGGATTCCCTCAAGGAGGCCTGGGCCCAATCAAAAGAACTCTCGCTCAATTCTGTTGAGCTGTTTGAGCAGGGCCGTTTTCAGGTGGAGATATCTGATCTTTCCGGCAAAATACCCATCAACCGGCTGATCAATGAGAATGGAGAATACAATGAGACCCAAAAAATGCTCCTTACGAGATTCCTGAGCCTGGAACGGTTCGGGCTTGAACCGGAAGCGGTCGGAAATCTCATCGATGCGATAAAGGACTGGATCGACGCGGACGATGAGGTGACGCGGTTCGGCGCGGAAAACGGGTATTACCAGTCCCTGGAAAACCCCTATACCTGCGGGAACAAACCCATGGATTCTCTGGACCAGTTGCGCCTGGTTAAGGGAATGACCGACAAACTTTTTTTTGGGAGCGACGATACGGGGGCCGGCATTTCAGACCACTTGACGGTTTACGGAGACGGCAGGATCAATATCAACACGGCCGGCCCCCTGGTCCTGCGCGCCCTTTCAGACGATATTGACACAGAGATGGTCCAGGATATGATGGACTATCGTTTAGATGAAAAAAACGATCTGACCGACCCCGGATGGTACAAAAAGATCACGGGAATGGGTCACGTGACGATCGATCCCGATCTGATCAAGACCTCGAGCGACTACTTTGAAGTCCAGTCTGCAGGCATGGTCGAGGCCGAGTCCATGAGCAGACAGGTGAGATCCGTCGTTAAGAGGGGAGAGGGATCATCCATTCAGATAGTGGCGTGGAAAGTCGAATAATGCACGGCAACATCACTGGAATCGACATAAGCACTGAACACATTTCGGCCGTCCGGACCGCAAGCGGGCTGAAAGGGCGCCGAATCCTTGCGTGCACCCGAATTCCTGTTGGCAACGGGGGGCTGGACGATGCCCTCAGATCTCTTGCCGGATCCATGGACCTGAGAAATGACACCTGTCTCGTCTCCATCCCGGAAGCCCATGTTTCTTTCAGAAATGTCCCCATGCCCTTCAAGGATGCGAGAAAGATCCGGCAGGCCCTCCCTTTTGAAATGGAGAACATGCTGCCCTGTCCTGTTGAGGACCTGCTCATCGATTTCATAGTGACAGACAACCCTGCCGAAAACGGGGTCCTGGCCGCATCGGTGCAGAAGGAGTTTATCTCGGATTATTTAGGGTCGCTTCAGTCCAACGGGATCGATCCGGAGGTGTTGGAGGTGAGGGGCACGTCCCTGGCCTCGTGGGTATTGAACCAGGCAGGGACCCCTGATAATATCCTTGTATTGGAAGTGGGTGAAAAATGGAATACCCTGGTCCTCTGTTTGAGTGGACGGATCAGCCTGGTCCGCTCATTCAGTATTGTCTCGGTCCCTTCTGTCTTGCCAGACCCGACAGAGGGCGAGGCCCGCAACCGGAAAGGCCTTCCCATCGAGGATATTGAGTCCTTTTTCAGGTCCCTGTGCATCGCCGTCCACAATACGGTGCACGCCTTTATTTCCCGGGCAGAGGTCCCTGATCGGCCGGAAAAGGTCTTTTTTACCGGAGAAGCGGCCCAGGCCCCCGTATCCGCGGACCTGTTGAGCCGATTTCTGGACATGCCGGCGGAACCAATCGACGTCAGCCAGGACAAGAAGATCAGGATGGAAGGGAGCATCGCCGGGGACTGGTCCCCGGCCCTGATGAATGGCGCCCTTTCCCTGGCCCTGCGCAATACCGGAAAGGAGGGAGGATTCAACCTCAGGAGAGATGAATTCGGCCCGGAAAGGCGATATCTGAGTATCCGGAAGGCGATCCCGAAACTCGTGGTCTTTTTCTTTCTGATCCTTTCCTTTCTGGGGGCCGACATGATGATCGACTACTATTCCCTGAAAAAGGAGTACAGGACATTGGACCGGGAGATCACCGCGATCTTCCGGCAGACCCTCCCCCAGGTGACCCGGATCGTTGATCCGGTCCAGCAGTTGAGGGTAAGCGTTGAGCAGATGAAGCGATCGACCGCATCAAGCCCCGCTGTCGGACCTGCGGATACGATCCTCGACCTGCTGCAGGAGATCTCTAAACGCATCCCCCGATCAATCCCTGTGCACATCCATCGCATGGTGGTGGATCCCGAGACCATACGGATCTCCGGCAGGACTGATGCATTCAACGAGGTTGACAGGATAAAAAACGACCTGTCGGCAGCGAAGCGTTTCGGCCCAGTGAATATCACATCAGCCAACCTGGACCGTTCTGGGAATAAGATCCAGTTTGAGGTTACCATCGAGCGTAAACGGCGAGGATTGAGGAATTAAGGGATTGAAAATGCTGGGATGTCGGGATGAGTGGATGCTGGAATTCGGTGATTGAAATCTGCGCCTGCCCCATGAAACCTTCCTTTTCTTTTGTTTCATCGGGGTAATCTGTTGAGCGGGAAATCTTTGAACCATGAAATTAGGAAAAAGAGAAAAACTGTCTATTTCCCTGGGCGCCGGCTTCATAGCGCTCTTTCTCATTGTCCAGTTCATGATCTTTCCTTTTTTAGATAAACGGGAGGCCATGAAACGGGGCATTGAGGCAAGATGGAGCGGGCTGAAAGAAATCAGGATGCTGAAGGCCGAATATGAAGCCTACCAAAAGGGGGCTGAGGGGATCCAAAGGCATCTCGGAAGGCGTGAAAAGGGATTTACCCTGTTTTCCTTTCTGGAACAGGCGGCAGGCAGGGCAGGAGTCAAAGACCATATCAAGTATATGAAGCCGTCAGGCTCCCCGGGAGACGGCCGGATCAAGGAGTCGATGGTTGAGATGAAGCTCGACAAGATCAATCTAAAGCAACTGGTGGATTATCTCTACCTGATCGAGTCGCCGGAACAGGTCGTCAGCATCAAGAGGCTCTCCATCACGGACTCCAAGGGCGACGCCGGATACCTGGATGCCGTCATGCAGGTCTTGACGATTGTGGATTCATAGATGGGATTGACATGATGTTCCTTAACTTTAGCCACTTCACACTTCAGCCGCTTAACCGGATAAACGATACATGGTAAGAGCTTTCTTAAAACACGGGAAATGGATCGGATATGTGATCTACACCGTTCTCCTGACAACAGGGCTCTTGTATTACCGGTTTCCGTCAGATAAGATCCATGCCTATCTGGTATCTGCGGCTGCCGGTACAGACCCCCCGATGGTTCTCTCCCTGAAGGCGGTTCGTCCCGGGTTTCCTCCGGGTATCCATCTCATCGACGCGGGAATCTCTCTAAGGGAAACGCCTCAACAGGATCTGCTGCGAGCCGACAGCATTTCCATTACCCCAGCAGCGTGGTCTTTTCTATCCGGCGCCCCTCGATACCACTTTGAGGCCCATGCCTACAACGGCGACATAGAGGGCCATGTTGGTTTCGAGCAATACGCAACAGATGCCCCCTTCGCAACCTCTCTCAGGCTCAAAGGCATTCATATCGGTCGTCATCCCTATCTTGCGTCCCTTGTGGGCCGGGATGTGTCCGGGGTCCTGGGCGGGGCCATTCAGTATGCCGGACAACAAAATAGACTCATTGACGGCGCCGGCCAGGGGACGATCGTCCTATCCGATGGGGGCGTCAAGCTGTTGCAACCCATCCTGGGTCTTGACTCCTTGAATTTCGACCGGCTTTCCATGGAAATTGCCCTGAAGGACCGAAAGGTATCGCTGAATCGTGTCCAACTCGAGGGGAGAACTGTCAAAGGGGAATTATCAGGGGCCATTACGTTGAATACAGACCTGTCCAAGAGCAGGCTTGACCTGAAGGGGACCATGGAACCGCTCGGCGGACTCTTTGGAAATTCGAAGGGAGATGCAGCCGCCTTGAGTTTCCTGAGACAGGGGCTCAAGAAACTGAGGCGTTCCTTTGTAATCCAGGGGACCTTCAGGAATCCGGTATTTAGATTTATATAGAGAGGGATTTGGGGATT
>CAYPDL010000159.1:0-7796 GCA_964409475.1 uncultured Desulfobacteraceae bacterium
GCAGTATTTGGAGAAGGCCTCATCGATGGGGACCGGATACTTTCCATTGAAGCAGGCAAGGCAGAGATCGTCTTCAGGGATATCGATGGCCTGCTTGAGGGAGTCGATGCTCAGGTATCCGAGGCTGTCCAGGCCGGTGAACTGGCGGATCTCTTCGACGGATTTCCGGGCAGCGATCAGCTCTCCCTTGGTGGAAAAATCGATCCCGTAGTAACAGGGAAAGCGGTGCGGGGGGCAACTGACGAGCATGTGGACCTGCTTGGCCCCGATCCTTCGCAAGGTTTGGACCCTGCTTCGGGCCGTAGTGCCCCGGATGATTGAGTCCTCCATGATGATCACCCGCTGCCCCTTCAGAAGCTCCCTGACCGGGTTGAGCTTCACCTTGACCCCGAAATCGCGCATGTTCTGGGACGGCTGGATAAAGGTCCTCCCCACATAATGGTTCCGGATCATCCCCATCTCAAAGGGGATGCCCGATGCCTGGGCATACCCGATGGCCGCGTAATTGCCTGAATCGGGAAAGGGCATCACCAGGTCAGCTTCAATCGGATATTCCTTGGCTAATAGTTCCCCCTGCCGCTTCCGGAACATGTACACATTCCTGCCGAACACCCGGCTGTCGGGCCTGGCAAAATAGATCAGCTCAAAGATGCACTGGCTCTTGTGCGACGGAATGCCGGAGGGAATGGTCTTCAGGCCCTGGTCATTGATGATGACGATCTCGCCCGGCTCGATCTCCCGGATATATTCCGCCTCCACCAGGTCGAGGGCACAGGTCTCGGAGGCCACCACATAACCGCTGTTGAGCCTTCCTAAACAAAGTGGCCTGAAACCGTTGGGGTCCTTGGCTGCGATCAGGCCCTTTTCCGTCATGACGACCATGGAGTAGGCCCCTCTCATCTGGATCATGGCCTGGATCATGGCCTGTTCCAGCCCCATCCTGAAATGCCTGGCAATAAGATGAAGCACCACCTCGCTGTCCATGGTAGTCTGAAAGATCGATCCGCTGTCCTCCAGTTCCGATCGGATCTGTCTGGCATTCAGGATGTTGCCGTTATGGGCCACGGCAAAGGACTGGCCCGAATACTGGACCCTGAAGGGCTGGGCGTTGACCAGGAGAGAGGAACCGGTGGTGGAATAGCGGACATGCCCGAGGGCAATGTGGCCCGGCAACCGGTTGAGGGTTTCTTCGGTGAAGACCTCCGGCACCAGGCCCATGGACTTGTGTTCGAAGATGCGGGTCCCGTCCGACGCCACAATCCCGGTGCTTTCCTGGCCCCGGTGCTGGAGGGCATAGAGGCCGAAATAGGCCATCTTGGCCGCCTCTTCATGCCCGTACACCGCAAAGACCCCGCATTCATCTCTGGGTCGGTCCGGGCGCTCTTCAATGGGTTCGGTTCCGTTTTTCAGATTCATGGCTTGATGCTGGTTCCTCGTTACTGGTTGCTCGTTGCTGGGGGCCAGCTCATGGCTGATGGCTGATAAGCAGGTGCAAGTCTCGACAGCACAACCGCCTTGCACCTTACGCCTCACGCCTAACGCCTTGCGCCTCACCTCTCACGCCTTCCCCATGATATTCCTGAATTGTTCTTACCTGAAGGTCGCCTTCGATCATGGCCTCTACGGCCAAGGCCGTGGCCGTGGCCCCGGACAGGGTGGTGGTATAGGGGATATTGAATGCCAGGGCCGCATTCCGGATGGAAAAGGATTCGGTCACGGCCTTCTTGTTGCCGGTGGTGTTGATCACCAGGGCGATCTCGCCGTTCTTGATCATATCCACGATATGGGGCCTCCCCTCCCTCACCTTGTTCACCCTCCTGCTGGGAATCCGATGGTGCCCCAAAAATCTCGAAGTCCCGTCCGTGGCCACGATCTCGAATCCCAGGCTGTGAAAGCGGGAGGCCGTGTAGAGCATCGGCTTCTTGTCGTCGTCCCTGACGCTGATAAAGACGGTCCCGGAGAGGGGGAGTCGCTGCCCGGCCGCTAATTGGGACTTGGCAAAGGCCAGGCCGAAGGACCGGTCGATCCCCATGACCTCGCCGGTGGACTTCATCTCAGGCCCTAAGATCGTATCCACCCCTGGAAAGCGGCTGAAGGGAAAGACCGACTCCTTCACAGAGATATGCCCAGGCGTGATCTCCTCGGCCAGACCCAGGTCCTTCAATTTCTCACCCATGATGACCCGTGTGGCCAGCCTTGCCAGGGGAACGCCGGTCGCCTTGCTGACAAAGGGAACGGTTCTCGAACCCCTCGGGTTCACTTCCAGGATATAGATGAGGCCCCCCTTGACCGCGTACTGGATATTCATCAGTCCCACTACGTTCAATTCCCGGGCCAGGGCCTTTGTCTGGGCCTTGATCTGCTCCAGGATCTCGGGCGACAGAGAAATGGCCGGCAGGACGCAGGCGCTGTCCCCGCTGTGGATCCCTGCCTCCTCGATATGCTCCATGATCCCGGCCACCACGGTATCGGTCCCGTCCGAGATGGCGTCCACATCGATCTCAGTGGCCGCCTCCAAGAAGCTGTCGATGAGGATCGGCTTTCCGGGAGAGACCTGCACGGCCTCCCCCATGTAGAACTCGAGGCCAGTCCGGTCATAGACGATCTCCATGGCCCGGCCCCCCAGGACAAAGGAGGGCCTGACCACCACAGGGTAGCCGATTTTTTCAGCAACTTTGAGGGCCTCCTTTTTGTTGGCGGCCGTGCCGTTTGCAGGCTGGAGGATCTCCAGTTTCTTGAGGAGTTGCTGGAAGTGTTCCCGGTCCTCGGCCCGGTCGATGTTGTCCGGGCTGGTTCCCAGGATGGGGACCCCGGCCTGGCTCAGCGCCCCCGCGATATTGAGGGGGGTCTGCCCGCCGAACTGGACGATCACCCCCTCCGGCTGCTCCTGTTCCACGATGTGAAGGACATCCTCCACGGTCAGTGGCTCGAAATAGAGTTTATCGGAGGTGTCATAGTCAGTGCTCACGGTCTCAGGATTGCTGTTGACCATAATGCTCTCGATCCCCATCTCCCTGAGGGCCATCGAGGCCTGCACGCAGCAGTAGTCAAACTCGATCCCCTGGCCGATCCGGTTCGGCCCCCCGCCTAAGATCACCACCTTCCGTCTGGTGGAAGGACGGATCTCGTTTTCCTCCTCATAGGTGGAATAGTAGTAAGGGGTGTAGGCCTCGAATTCGGCTGCACAGGTGTCCACGGACTTGTACACAGGTAAGACCCCTTTTGCCTTCCTAAGGTCCCTGACTGCCTGTTCCTCCCATCCGAAGATGGCGGCGATCTGGGTATCGGAGAAACCGCAGGACTTCACCTCTCTCATGACATCCGCATCCCACGCATCCGGCCCGGATCCCTTTTTGGCCATCTCCTTCAGCCGGTGGTGCGTCTTCTGGATATCGTGGATGTGGAAGAGGAACCAGGGATCGATCCGGGTCAACTCGTGAATTCTGTCGATGGAAAATCCCCGTTCGAGGGCCTCGTAGATATAAAAGAGGCGGTTTGAATTGGGGTGAATCAATCGTTCCTCGATCTGTTGGCGATCGGGGCGGGACCGGCGCGTGCGACTGCCGTCTCTCCCGAGGCCGAACCGTCCGATCTCGAGGGACCGGACCGCCTTCTGGAGGGCCTCCTTGAAGGTCCGGCCGATGGCCATGGTTTCGCCTACCGATTTCATGGAGGTGGTCAGGAGGTCCTCGGTCCCGTGAAACTTCTCAAAGGTCCACCGGGGCACCTTGACCACGCAATAGTCGATGGTGGGCTCGAAGGCGGCTAAGGTCTCCCGTGTGATGTCATTGGGGATTTCATCCAGGGTATAACCGACGGCCAGTTTGGCCGCTATCTTGGCTATCGGAAACCCTGTGGCCTTGGAGGCCAGGGCTGAACTCCGGGATACCCTTGGATTCATCTCGATGACCACCATGTCGCCTTTTTGAGGGTCGATGGCGAACTGGATGTTGGAGCCGCCGGTCTCCACACCAATCTCCCGGATAATGGCAATGGCCGCATCTCTCATCCGCTGGTATTCCCGGTCGGTGAGGGTCTGGGCCGGTGCCACGGTAATGCTGTCGCCCGTATGGACGCCCATGGGGTCAAAATTTTCGATGGAGCAGATGATGACCACATTGTCATTGAAATCCCGCATGACCTCCAGTTCATACTCTTTCCACCCTAAGAGGGATTCCTCCATGATGATCTCGGAGATCATGCTGGCATCCAGGCCGATCCGGGCGATCTGTTCCATCTCCTCCCGGTTGTAGGCCACGCCGCTCCCGAAACCGCCCAGGGTGAAGCTGGCCCGGATGATGACCGGGTATCCGATCTGTTCGGCCACGGCCCTGGCTTCTTCCATGTTCCTGGCAATGCCGCTCTCAGGGACCCTGAGCCCGATCCGGGTCATGGCATCGCGGAACTGCTCCCTGTCCTCGGCCTTGTGGATGACCGGTATGGAGGCCCCAATCATCTCCACGTTCAGATCTTCCAGTATCCCGGTATCGGCCACGCCGATGGCGGTATTCAGGCCGGTCTGGCCGCCGAGGGTCGGGAGGATGGCCTGGGGCCGCTCCCGTTCAATAATCCTGGCCACGATCTCGGGCGTGATCGGTTCAATATAGGTGCGGTGGGCCGTCTCAGGGTCGGTCATGATGGTGGCAGGATTGCTGTTGACCAGGACAATCTCATAGCCCTCTTCCTTCAGGGCCTTGCATGCCTGGGTCCCTGAATAGTCGAATTCGCACGCCTGCCCGATGACAATGGGCCCGGAGCCGATGATGAGGATCTTATGGATGTCTGTTCGTTTGGGCATGGCGTCTGGAATTTGAAATTTGAAACTGGTTAATGGTTGCTCGTTGTTGGATACTGGATACTGGATACTGGTTACTGGTTCCGGGTTTATTGGGTTGCTTGGGTTCGTTGGGTTTGTTGCGTTACGCCCTCTCCCCCTGATAACTATTAACCAATAACTGTTAACCTCTTTCCGCTTTGAGCTTTCGGCTTTCAGCTCGTTACGCCTAACGCCTCCCCACCAATTCCACAAATCTATCAAACAGATACCCGGCATCGTGTGGGCCCGGCGAGGCCTCGGGGTGGTACTGGACAGAAAAGAGTGGGAGTTTTTTGTGAATCAGACCCTCCACGGTGTTGTCATTGAGGTTGATATGGCTGACCTCGATGTCCGGGTCTTTCAGGGAGGCCATGTCAACGCAGAAGCCGTGATTCTGAGACGTGATCTCCACCCTGCCGGTGGTCAGGTCCTTGACCGGCTGGTTGGCCCCCCGATGGCCGAACTTGAGTTTAAAGGTCTTACCCCCGAGGGCCAGCCCGATCAACTGATGCCCCAGGCAGATCCCGAAGATGGGCCTGCGGCCCATCTGGTCACGGATGGTTTCCACGGCATAGGCGACCGCGGCCGGGTCTCCGGGGCCGTTGCTCAGGAAGAGCCCGTCCGGGTCCAGCCGGTCGATAGTCCTGCTATCCGTCTGGGCGGGGAGGACCAGGATGGTGCAGCCCCTCTGTTCCAGCGATCGGAGGATATTGTATTTGACGCCGAAATCCATGGCCGCCACGCGATACTGCCCCTGTCCTTCCGGCCACTGGAAGTCTTCGAGGCCGGTCTCAAGCCTCGACAGCCCCCCGTTCTGCCACAGCATCGGCTCACGGCACGTGACCTCTTTGGCCAGGTCCAGGCCGGTCATATTCGGGGACTGCCTGGCCTTTTCCACCAATGCATCGGGATCCAGTTCCCGTGTTGAGATAGCGGCCTTCATGGCCCCCTTCAGCCGGATATGCCGGGTGAGGGCCCGGGTATCGATCCCTTCAACCCCCGGAATGCCGGCCTCCTTGAGGTAATCGGCCAGGGTCTTTTCCGATCGATAATTGCTGGGATATTCCTGGTACTCCTTCACCACGAGCGCCCTCACCTGTATCCGGTCCGACTCCACATCCTCGTGGTTCACCCCGTAGCTGCCGATCAGGGGATAGGTCATAGTCACCATCTGGCCGCAGTAGGACGGATCGGTCAGGATCTCCTGGTAGCCGGACATGCTGGTATTGAAGACGACCTCGCCCACTGCTTCCCCGTGGCCGGTAAAGGAGCGGCCATGAAACAGGGTGCCATCTTCCAATGCGAGTAGTGTTTTCATAATTCCAGGCACAAGGCGTTAGGCGCAAGGAGCAAGGAGCAGGGAGCCCTTCGCGCTGCACGCCGCAGCCAATCATCAATCATCAATCGTCAATATTAAATTCTCAATCCCCTCACCACGTCATCCGCACCTTCACCCCTCTGGCGTGAAGGGCGTCCTTGATCTCCCTGATGGAATAGGTGTTGTAGTGGACAACGGAGGCCACGAGGGCGGCATCAGCCTTCCCCTTTGTCAGGGCTTCGTAAATATGGTCAATGTTTCCGGCGCCGCCGGAGGCGATCACCGGGATATTGACATGTTCCGAGATGAGCGCGGTCAGTGTCAGCTCGTAACCGTCCTGGGTGCCGTCTGCATCGATGGAGTTGAGGCAGATCTCTCCGGCCCCCAGGGCCTCTCCCCGGCGGGCCCAGGCCAGTGCATCCAGACCGGTTCGGGTCCGGCCCCCGTTGATGACGATTTCATACCCGGACGGGATCGCGGCAGAGGGCGCCACCCGTTTCACGTCCATGCCCAGGACAATGCACTGGCTGCCGAAGGCCTCGGCGCCCCGGGAAATAATCCCAGGGTCTTTGACCGCGGCCGAGTTGACGCTGACCTTTTCTGCCCCGGCTAAGAGGACACTCCGCATGTCCTCTAAGGAGCGAATCCCCCCGCCCACGGAAAACGGGATAAAGATCGCTTCGGCCACCCGGCTGACAACGTCTATCATGATATCCCGGCCTTCGTTCGAGGCGGTGATATCGTAGAATACGATCTCGTCGGCCCCCTCTTCGTAATAAAATCGCCCCATGTCCACCGGGTCGCCGATATCCACATTCTCTTTGAACTGGATACCCTTGGTGGTCTTTCCGTCCCGCACATCTAAGCAGGGGATGATCCGTTTACTCAGCATGGTTGCCATCCCACTCGCAGAAGTTCTTTAATATCCGGAGGCCCGGTCTCCCGCTCTTTTCCGGGTGAAACTGCATGGCGATGAGATTCCTCCTGCCGATGACCGAGGGAAACCGGATCCCATAGTCGGTCGTGCTGATGACATGGTCGTCGGATACGGGCACCGGATAATAGGCGTGCACAAAGTAAAACTCATCTTCCAGCCCGATCCCTTTCAGCACCGGATGCTTCCTCATGTGCGTCAGGCCGTTCCATCCCATGTGCGGGATCTTGAGGCGTCCATCTTCCGGGGAGGTGAGGGGGACGGGAAAGGCCTTTGCCTCCCCGGCCATAAGCCCCAGGCACGCCGCATGGTCCTCTTCGCTCCGCTCCAGGATGATCTGGGCCCCGAGACATATCCCTAAAAATGGCAGGCCGTCCTCAAGGGCCTGTTCCAGGACCCCGTCGATGCCGAGTTCCCTCAGGTCGGCCATGGCCCGTCCCGCCGCTCCAACTCCCGGGAAGACGACCCTGTCCGCTTCCAGGATTTGGGTCCTGTCGTGCGTGATCCGGCATGAAAACCCAAGCCCCCTGAGGGCCCGTTCCACGCTCCTCAGGTTTCCTGCCTTGTAATCGATAATCGCGATCATGCGTTAGTCCAAAGTCCAAATGATGTATGGGTCGATAGTCATTGGTCATCAGTCATCAGTCAGTGGTCACTCTTCATTCTTCATTCTTAACTCAAGTTTCGCACCCTTCATTAGGCTATCATTTCAATAAATTTGGCATGAT
>CAYPDL010000160.1:0-7780 GCA_964409475.1 uncultured Desulfobacteraceae bacterium
CACGGACCTGATACCTCCCGGTCTGGAACGCGAAGGGGTGCGAAACTTGAGTTATATACAACACCAAACCGAATCTTGCAACAATCCAGTTCACACGACAGCGATTCTGATCCTGTGATCGGCATCTTTCGGACCTGTGCGGTTGGGTTTCAGGTTTCGGGTTTCAGGTGGCAGGGACGACAGTTTCTGTCATCACGGAGAAGGGATATGAAGAAGATTATGGTGGTGATCCTCCCGGCCGTTCCTGCGTTTATTTTGACTCACGATCCGTGTCAGGCAAAGAAGGACGCCCTGGTGGGGTACCTGGGGACTCAGCCGCTCAAGACCCTGAACCCTGCATATACCACCGGCCGCCAGGGCCTGGTTCTGTATCACAACTGGGGGGATACGCTTTATCTCTTGATATGTGTGCAGAACCGGCGGGCATAGGAGATGCCGAAGTTCTCCTCCACAATGGAATAGATCTCTCCTGCATCCAGTCCGCTCAGTTTCAAGTCTTCAATGGCCTGATCCAACATGGCCGCAAAGACCTCTTCTGCTATCTCTCTCTTTTCTGGCATGATATCTCCTTACCGGATGGTATTTCAAGACATGCGATGCAAAAAATTCGTTATCTCGGGAATCCCTGCCATATCCACGGGAACTGGGATTCATTCAACTTGTCTTCGGCCCACAGCGGAGAAATCCGTCTCTTTTGATTCCCTGAAACGAGCCAAACCTAATACGACCGATATGACAGATAACAGCTGAACCTTGCATCAATCTTTCAGGAACATTACAATCCGGCAATATTTTTACTTCATGGCAAGCGCGACCGATACATGGCCCTGCCTGGCCGATGATTACTCCCTGTCCGAGGAAAACAATCCTACCCATTACGACGTTGAGCCGGCTATACGATTCTCTTCGAGTGACACCCTGTCATCCCGCCGGACTGAAAACCGCACCCACAGGCAGCACCGTTATGAATCAGAATAAAAAAGCGCAACCCATTGAGGTTGCGCCGTAGTTATCTGGTGCCGAAGGCGAGAATCGAACTCGCACAGGCATTCGCCCACTAGACCCTGAACCTAGCGCGTCTACCAGTTCCGCCACTTCGGCGTTAAAATGAGGTTGAAATTTTTAAAAAATAAAAATATATTAAAAAATTCGGTTTGTCAATAAATTTTGTTTTGGTGCAGCAATTCTCATTTTGCCTTTCGCAGTGATGTGATAAGTTTGCAGTGGGGCCGTAAGGTCCTGAAAAATCGCCTTACGGCGACACTACGGGATATGAGGAACATTTCAATCGCAAAATGAGAATTGCCGGTTTTGGCGAAATTGGCCCGGTTTTCAGTCTGCAATCCGGTTACGCGGTTCACGCACGCCAAGATCTGAATCTAACTTTATTCAAAATGGAATTTCCGGGGTTTTTCCTCAGGACAGCAGGCCCTGCAGGCCGGGGCCTGCAACCGGATCTTCGTTATGTTGCGATATGGCTGTTATATATGATTTAAAAAATCTGAGACACCCCCTTCGAAATCCGGTCCTGACCATCGGGAATTTTGATGGTGTGCACCAGGGCCACCTGGCCCTTTTTGACACGGTGAAAGAACGGGCCCGATTGATAGACGGCCAGTCGGCCCTGATGACCTTCGATCCCCATCCGATAAAGGTCATCAAACCCGGCAACGGCCCCCGGCTGATTACGCTGACCCGGCAAAAGCTGAAACTGATTGAGAAGGCGAATATTGACGTGGTATTCTGTATCCCCTTCACAAGAGAATTTGCAGCCATCTCGGCAAACGATTTTGTTCAGGAGATCCTGGTAAGCAGGATCGGCGTACGGGAGGTTGTTGTCGGATATGATTACACATTCGGACACAATCGGGAAGGGGATATTCAATTCCTCAAGAAAGCGGGCGGGGACTTTGGATTTGTCGTGCACGTGGTGGAACCGGTCTATGTCGGCGACAAGCTCGTCTCAAGCACTTCCATCCGGAAACTGGTCCAGGAAGGGAACCTCTCCGAGGCCAGGGAGCTGTTAGGCAGAGATTACCAAATCTGCGGGACCGTGGTCAGGGGGAAAAATAGGGGAGGGCGGCTCTTGGGTTTTCCCACTGCCAATATCGAATTGATTGACGAACTGGTTCCCAAGCTGGGCGTCTATGCCGTCCATGTGACAGTGGACAATCAAACCCTGAACGGCGTGACCAACATCGGCTTTAATCCAACCTTTGGCAAAGGTCCGTTTTCGGTTGAGACCCATCTCCTTGACTTTGAAGGAGATCTGCTTGGAAAGAAGATTCAGATCAAATTCATGGAGCGATTAAGGGATGAAAGGCCCTTCGGGTCCGTAAAGGATCTTTCTCATCAGATCGGGCAGGATATCCTCAAGGCCAGAAGAGTTTTCGATTCCAAGTGAAAATCCCTTGACAAAAACCTTCCCTTCTGGCTATACAAAACATTTTGTAACCCTATTAGGCATGTGAAAAAGGCCGGTCATGTTGCGATGCCTTCTGTCAAAAAGGTGCAAAATTTTTAATTGCCTGCATCTGAATCAACCTTCCGTTTAGGTCGTGTGGGAATATGAACGAATCACTACTTACCTTCCCGAAGGGGGGGGTCCATCCTCCCGAAGCAAAAGATCTCACAAAACATCTGGCTGTTGAAACCCTGCCCATACCCGAAGAAGTAGAGATTCTCCTCAATCAGCACTTCGGGGCCCCGTGTAAGCCGTTGGTCAAAAAGAAAGACCAGGTTGCCGAAGGGGATGTCATAGGGGTCGTGGAAAAGGGCCTTGGTGCCGCTATCCATTCCAGCGTAACCGGGACTGTGAAGACGATCGGCGCATCGGCCCATCCCATCGCGGTAAAGGCCCCGTCTGTCGTTATCCAGACAGACGCTGAGGCCGAACCCAGAGAATGGCCGGCCTCCGAGTGGAAGACACTTTCAAGGGATGAACTCCTTGGGCGGGTCAAGAATGCCGGGATCGTGGGGATCGGGGGGGCCGGGTTCCCCACCCATGTCAAGCTCTCCCCGCCCCCTGATGCAAAGGTGGACACCCTCGTTCTGAACGGCGCCGAATGCGAGCCCTATCTCACCACGGATCACCGCCTCATGCTCGAGCATCCTGAAAAGGTTGTTGAAGGGGCCAAGATCCTCTTGAGCATCCTGGGCATTAAGGACTGCCGCATCGGCATCGAAGCCAACAAGCCTGATGCGATTGAAGCCATGAAAACCGCGTGCGGCAAGGCGTCGTCCAACGGCTTCAACGTGACCGTATCGCCCCTGAAGGTCAAATATCCCCAGGGTTCGGAAAAACAACTGATACAGAGTATTACCGGCCGGCGGGTTCCCGGTTTCGGGCTTCCTTTCGACGTAGGCGTCATCGTTCAGAATGTGGGAACCGCCAAGGCCATTTATGACGCTGTTGTCCTGCAAAAGCCGTTGTACGAAAAGATCATTACGGTTTCGGGCCGCGGCATCGCAAGGCCGGCGAATCTGTCGGTCCGAATTGGGACCCGAATCAGCGACATTGTATCCTTCTTAGGTGGAACGACGTCAGGCCTGGCCAAGGTAGTGCTGGGCGGGCCGATGATGGGCTTTGCCGTCTCAACCCTGGATATCCCTGTCACCAAGACCACCTCCGGAGTCCTCTTCCTGACCGAGGATGAAATCGATGCCCGTCCCTATGGCCAGTGCATCCGTTGCGGGTGGTGCCTGGAGGCCTGTCCAATGGGACTTCTCCCCAATGAAATCGGCGTCCACGTAGAGGCAGGGCGTGCAGGCGATACATCGCAGTTTGGAGTATTTGAATGCTTTGAGTGCGGGTGTTGCGCCTATACCTGCCCTGCAAAACGCCCCCTGGTACAGTTTATCCGTTTGGCCAAAATGAAAGCTAAGAAGTAGATTCTGTTAACTGATTTAAGGAGTCGTGCCATCGAAACGGTAGAAAAAGAGAGCGGATCGCCTTTAGTCGGCCCCCCGTTGCTGACGGTCTCGGTATCGCCTCACATAAAGAGCGGGGAATCCGTTGCAAAGATCATGTGGACGGTTGTGGGCTGTCTCCTGCCGCCGCTTATCTTATCCATTTTTATCTTTGGCATTCAGACGCTCATTATCACCGCGATCAGCGTCGCGAGCTGTGTGGCGGCAGAGGCTGTCTCCCAAAGGCTCCTGCACCGACCCATAACCATCAAAGATGGGAGCGCTGTTATCACCGGACTGCTGATGGCCTATGTCATCCCTCCCGGGGTCCCTTATTGGATCCCCATTTTGGGGGCCGTGATGGCCATTTACGTTGCCAAGCATCTCCTGGGCGGCATCGGATTCAACATATTCAATCCGGCCCTTATCGGCCGGGCCTTTCTGATGGCCACCTTTCCCGTGGCCATGACCTCTGCCTGGCTTCCCCCCATCCGTGATGCGGCCGTTTTCAAGTATATGGGAACAGGGATCGATGCGGTGTCCACGGCCACTCCTCTCTATGTCTTGAGGCATTATGGGGCAGATGCGCTGATGGAAAAATTCGGGAGCATGTCAACGATCTACGGCGATTTCTTTGTGGGATGGAAACCGGGCTGTATCGGGGAGACATCGGTCCTTCTTCTTTTGATAGGCGGCCTGTTCCTTCTGTATAAAAGGTATATCACCTGGCATATTCCTGTGTCGGTCATTGTGTCGGTCGGATTTTTTACCTGGATATTCGGCGGGGAGAGTCTCTTTACAGGGAACCCTCTATTGGCCATTCTCTCGGGCGGCGTTTTTCTGGGGGCCTTTTTCATGGCGACCGATTACGTAACCTCCCCGTCCCAGGCTTCGGCAAAGCTGATTTTCGGGGCGGGCATAGGCGCCCTGACCGTCTTAATCCGTTTAAAAGGCGGATATCCGGAGGGTGTCTGCTATGCGATTCTGCTTATGAATCCGCTCGTACCGGCATTAGAGGGATGGTTCAGACCCAAGCGCTTTGCTCCTCAAAAAGGTGCCTGACATGAAGCAAATTATTCGTATTACCGTTGGCCTTACGGTTTCGTGCCTGATTGCAGCCCTGGTCATGGGCTCGGTTTTCATTGTCACAGACAAGGCCAAAAAACACAATGAACATGTCAATGTTCAACAGACTATGCTCGGATTGCTGGGCTACACAAAGAGTCATCCGGCCCCGTCTGACCTGAGGCTGTACGCCATCTACAGGTATATCATCACGGATGGCGATACGAGCACCTTGGGATATGTGCTCCCGGTGCTGAAGGGAGACGGCGTGGGGTACCAGCTTATGGTGATGGATCTGGACGGTCAGTTTGTGAACCAGTATGCGCTCGATTTGACGCCGGATAGGGCCTCTGAACCGACAGAGCGGTCCGCGGCCCTGCGAGAGGTCGTTCAACCACCCAAGGCGTTTGCGTATGCAGACGCCACTATTGTGGCAAAGTTAGGCCAGAATCGGTTGGCCTATCTGTTGCCTGGGGAGTTCCCCGGCTTTAAGACGTTTATCCACGTCATGTTGGCGCTGGATCCCTCATTTGAGATCCTCGGCCTTGAAATCACGGAACAGGAAGAAGACCCGGGCCTCGGCGCGGAGATCAAACAGGACTATTTTAAAAACCAGTTCAAGGGAAAGTCATTTGAAAAGGTGAAAGACCTCCATGTCGTCAAAGAGCCCCTTCCTGAGGAATTCAAAGCGTATCTGGAGACCAAGAAAGGGAAGGAATCGCCGATTCCTGAGGGGGAACTGGACGTCATTCGAAGCACATATCAGGACAAGGACATCTATGCCCTGACCGGGGCTACCATCTCCAGCAAGTCGGTGACCGACGGCGTCAAGAACATGGTTGCCAAATTTGCCTACCGGATCAACCGATTGGACTCGGTGATCTCAAGGCAGGACATCCCGGTAGCTTTTTAGTCAGTGAAGGAGCAAGACAGTGCCTGCCACTACAAAAACAAATTTTCAGTTGGTTTCCAACGGCATCCTGAACGAAAATCCTATCTTTCGTCTGGCCCTTTCCATGTGCCCGGCAGTGGGAATCAGCACCACGGTCATGAACGGGATCATGCTGGGAATTGCCGTGCTCTTTGTGCAGGTCTTTTCCAGTTGCACCATAGCGGCCATCAAAAATTATATCCACCCCAGGATCAGAATCCCGACCTATACCCTGACGATTGCCACGTGGGTGACGGTCATTGACCTGGTCCTTGCGGCGTACATGCCTGCAGCCTATAAAGAGATGGGAATTTTCGTCAAACTGATCGTGGCATTTGCCATCATTACCATGAGACTGGAAATTTTCGCCTGTAAGAACAGCGTCTCTTCTTCTTTCTGGGACGGCATCGGCATGGGCCTCGGGTTCATGTTCGGTATGGTGGCCCTTGGTTTTGTGAGGGAATTGCTGGGAATGGGGACGCTTCTCGGATATGACGTCCTGGGCGTGCGGCCGCTCCTTTTCTTTGTCCTCCCGGCAGCCGGGTTCTTTTGTGTGGGGATCATGATGGCCATGTTCAATTATATGGAGATCGTCTATAACCGGAAGAGAAGGGCCAAATAGATATGAACATCTCCGGACGAAACTATCTGTTTTCAGCCATTTTGCTTATCATCGGGGTCTTCCTGATGGGCGGGTGCGCAACCGAGCATCGTTTCGTAAAGAAGACGGCCTTTAAAGAGGCCAACCAGATCATCATAGAATTCGCCGGGCCGGTGGATGAGGCATGGGCCGGGAACGCGTCCAATTACACGGTTTACGAAGAGCCTGACCCGGATATCAAATTGAAGATTCAGGATGTCACGCTCAGTGCCGACAGAAAAACGGTGACGTTGTCATTTGCAGACCCTCTCAACCAGAATCAGCCACATGTAGTGACAGCAAACAATATCTCCTCTGACGGGAAATCCCTGGGTACAGCCATCCTTAACGTCAGAAAGGTTTACCTGGGATATCTTTTTTCCATCCTCATCGGCGCCATGATTATCAACAACTTTGTTTTCACCAAATACCTGGGGCTATGCGTATTTTTCGGCACATCTCAAAAAAAGTCCACTGCGGTAGGCATGGGGATCACCTTTACCATTGTCATTGTGGTGAGTGCCATGATGTCATGGTTCCTCTATCAGTTTGTTCTTCAGCCCTACAGGTTGGACTTTCTCCAGATCGTTGTTTTTATCGGTCTGGTCTCTTTATCGGTTCAAGCGGTCGATACCATTTTGAGAAAAGTCAACCCGCTGTTGTTCAAGGCATTCGGGGTCTATCTGGTGCTGGTCATTGCAAACTGCATCATCATTGCCGTTCCCTTGATCCTTGCGGACAATTCATATAATGCCTTCGAGAGTCTGATGCTGGCCCTTGGGGCAGGGCTGGGGTTCTTGATCGCCCTCTTTTTGATGTCTTCTGTCCGTGAACGATTGGAGCTGGCCAATGTTCCCCCGACATACCGAGGGCTTCCCATTGCCTTTGTCGTGGCCGGGCTGTTTGCTCTCGCCTTTCTGGGTTTTTCAGGAATGTCTATTTTTTAGATGGGAAGTGACAAAAGAGAATTGAACCGCTGTAAGATGATCTATAGCAAAATAATTTAGGACAAAATAATTTAAAGGGCGAAAAACAGCAACCTGCTCATACTGAATCGGATTTTAAAATATTGGTAACGCGTTAGGCATGTGAGAAAGGCCTGTGGGGGTCTCTTTCCCAAAGGACGCAACAAAGGATTCCACAGACCGTGGAACGCCCCCGTGGTCTTAAATACGCTTCGGAACAGGCAGAGGAGAGATGCCTGCTTAAACCGAGGTTCTCCCGGGGCTGTTGGG
>CAYPDL010000161.1:0-7439 GCA_964409475.1 uncultured Desulfobacteraceae bacterium
AGATCAACTCCTGGCTTCCGGCTCGTAGGGCCTACAGCTCGGAGAGGGCTGTCCTCGAGTGAATTCCACGGATACACGGACGTCTTCATGCAATGAGCCAGGGCCTTGTGCGTCCTTTGGGAAAGAGACCCCCCCCATCGGCCCGGTCATGTTGCGGCGCCTTCTATAAAGAGGCTAAAGAGTTACAAAGGATTTATTCGATGTTAGGAGCGAAAAATCTTTTGCCCCTACCCTTTTTTGAGGAGATCATGAAAACATTTTTGAGATTTGATTCTATTAAACGCCATCAAATTATTTTTGGATCGGCATGTCTTTTCATGCTTTGCTTGCTGTGGTCCGGTTCCGCAATGGCCCACAGGGTCACCGTATTTGCCTGGGTGGAAGGAGAAACGGTTCACACGGTGAGCAAGTTCAGCGGCGGCAAGCGTGTAAATGGGGGTGAGGTTTTTGTGTATGACTTGAATGCAGGGGAGAAAAATCTTTCGCCCCTGCTTTCAGGCAAAACCGATTCGCAGGGAGAATTTTCCTTTAAAATCCCAAAAAAAACCGCCATGAGAATTGTGATTCAGGCGGGCATGGGGCATCGGGGTGAATGGACCATCCCCCTGAGCGAGATCAACCCACGAGAGCCCAGTCCTGAAACGCCCGTGTCGCAGGAAGACCGGCATGGAACGTCCGAAGAAGGGGCGGCCGCATCCGCTGTCAACCTGGGCCAAATGCGTCACGCGCTAGAACAATCCCTGGACCAAAAACTCAGTCCGGTCCTTAAGATGCTTGCGGAATCCCAGGACAAAGGTCCCACCCTTCACGATATTTTGGGCGGCATCGGCTATATTTTCGGGCTAATGGGCCTGGCCGCCTATATGCACTTTCGACGCAAGGCCCACGAAATCAAGGCGCAAAAGAAAGGCTGATGAATTCATGTTGCAGGAACCCTTTGCGCACGGAACCAGCCCTCTCCACCGCCTCGATACCCGGTTTAAGATCGTCATGGCAATCTCCTACGCCTTTGCCGTGGCGCTTTCAAACCGGTTCCCCGCCCTTTTTCTGGGCCTCGCTTTTTCTTTTGTGCTATTCGGAATATCCCGGTTGCCCCTGTGGGAAGTGACCAAACGGGTTGCGCTGGTAAACGGTTTTGTTCTCTTTCTCTGGTTTGTGATCCCCTTTACCTACCCGGGCGAACCCATTTTTTTCCTGGGACCGCTCACCGCGACCCATCAGGGAATTTTGATTTCGGCGCGAATTACGATCAAATCCAATGCCATCCTTCTTGCTTTTATTGCTCTGATCGCCACCAGTTCCGTTGCAACCCTGGGCGCCGCCCTCAGCAGGTTGGGTGTTCCACAAAAGATGGTTCATCTCCTGCTGCTGAACTACCGGTATATCTTCGTCATGGAAGAAGAATATCATCGACTGATCAGATCGGCGGCGGTCCGGGGGTTTCAGCCGTCCACCCGGCTGCATACCTACAGAACGTTTGCCTATCTTGTGGGAATGCTTTTTGTGCGCGCCTCGGAGCGGGCCGAGCGGGTGTACATGGCGATGCTTTGCCGCGGGTTCAGCGGGAAGTTTCATTCCCTTTATGGGTTTTCCCGATCGCCATACGATGTCTTGTGGCTGTCCTGCGCTATAACGATCATATTGGGCATACTAATCCTTGAATGGGTGCATTGAAAGTGATCATCGAACTTGATACCATCTGTTTTTCCTATGAAAAAGATAAACCGGTACTGAACAACCTGCGATTCTCACTTTCCGAAGGAGAAAAAGTGGGATTGATCGGATACAACGGCAGTGGCAAGACCACGCTGATGCACATCATCATGGGCCTCCTCAAACCCTCATCCGGGATCATCCGGGTGCTGGGGAAACAGGTTGAAAACCGAAAGGACTTTGTGGAGGTGCGGCGGAAGATCGGTTTTGTCTTTCAGAATGCAGACGACCAGCTCTTTTGCCCAACCGTCCTGGAGGATGTAGCCTTTGGCCCCTTGAATCTGGGGAAGTCCCCCAAAGAGGCCCGGATGATGGCCATGGAAACCCTGGAAGGGCTGAACCTTAGAGGATTTGAGGATCGAATCACCCACAAGCTCTCAGGGGGTGAAAAAAAGCTCGTCTCCCTGGCAACGGTGCTGGTCATGAAGCCGAAAGCGCTTCTCCTGGATGAACCCACAACCGGCCTGGATGAAGAAGCCCGCTTAAGGATAGAATCTCTGCTGAACCGTCTTGACATCAGCGCCGTCATCGTCTCCCACGAGTACGATTTCCTGGCCGGGACGACCCGGAAAATCTACAGCATGAAAGGCGGCCGGATTGTATTCAATGGAGACGCAAGCACACTCCATGGCCACCTTCACAGACACCCGGCGTTAAGACATCCGCATCATGACATCATGCCTGCTTCAGAAAATGGCCAGGATTAATCGGAATCCGTATCAGATGGGCTAATCCCAACGGTTCGCCGCAAGACAAGGGCGACATCGTCAGAACTTGCCCGCACATGGACCTTTTGTGAGGTCCCCAAATATCCCGTCAAAGACGCAATGGAGCCGGCTGGCGATGATGCCTGGCGGCCGGTCGATTTTTTCGGGGACCAGAAGACCGTGAAATACCGTATCAAACGGATGAACTTACTCGACCACAGGATTGTATTCGAGGAATAAAGCGCCGGATACTGCCCTGGCTTAATCCTATTTCATTTTCTTTTCTTGCAGGCAAAGCAGGCCCTCAACTCTCTCCTCCTGGGCCTCAGAGAACCATAGCCGTTTCGTCCACCCAGGCGAGACGGCCGTGCCTCTCATTTAATGGCTTTCCACTGACTGGCGATCGGGAAAAAACATGTAGACGGAGGAAAAACTGAATCTACTATACGTTTAGACACGACTACTGTGCAAGGCCGTGAATGACAGACTGAGGAAACAGACTCCATCACTTCAGCTTCAGTACAGTAAAGAGATGATGAATGGGAGCGCTCCGAAGCGTACGGGTCCCTGCCGGTATGTTCAACGCGCTGCCATCAGGAACTGAAACACGCAGGGACCCGTGTGGCGCCTGAGAAGACAGATCTAAAACGAGACCCGCAATCCGAGCATGCCCGTCACACCGGGCATGGGGTATCCGGGCTGATATTCGTAATCGACATCCATCAGGTTTTCGCCTGCCAGGAAGATCTCTCCGTTCATGTGAAGCTGGTCAACCGGAAAGAAATAGCTGAGTTTTCCATTGACCAGGTAGTACGAACCGATCTTGTTCGTATTCTCCGCACCCTCCCGGCGCGCCTGGGAGTTCACGTACATGCCGGAAATATACTGGCTGTCCAGACTCAGTTGGAAGCGATTGAGAAATCTCCAGTTAAGCCCGCCGGTGATGGTGGCGTTCGGCGCATAGGGGAGGTTTCCCGGGTCCGTACTCAGATAGGTGAAACCGGCAAACAGGGAAAGACCGTCCAACGGATAGACGCTCAAGGCGGCCTCCACCCCACGGATCTTGTATTTTTCGGTATTCTCGTAGGTGGGTGGAAAGGGCGGCGGCGGGTTGACAACGTACCGGTCCCTTCCGTCGTCGTAGAACCCGGTGACTTCCAGCAGGGCAATATCCTTAAAACGCTGGCTCACGCCCAGCTCATAATGATTGACCTTTTCCGCAGTCAGGTCCTTCCAGCTCTTGCCCAGGGCCTTGATGACTTCCTCGGACATGACGACCACATCAAGTCCTGGATAGAGGATGCCCCGGGAGTACCGGGCATGGAGCTGGGTGTCCCGGTAGCCGAAAACCACGCCGGCATGGGGGGCCCATTCGTTCCCAAAATCGCTGTTGTCATAGAAGCGAACACCTGCCGATGGGATTGCATATAGACCCGCCTTGTCTCCAAAGAGGTGATTGACCGCCGCATAAGGGGAAAGGATGTTATACTCATGCCCCTTCCAGTTGTCCCATTCCCCCGTGCTGTACTGCTTGTTGTATTTCCCCTCGGTCCGCTCCCAGTCCAGGCCCATGGTCACCTGCCCGCCCTTCCAGAGACAGAGGTTCTCCTTGGCCTTGAATCCATAATAGGTAAATTGATTGTAGAGGTTGGACGTAACGCCGGGCGTGTCCGCTGGTTCGTTCAGCCAGTTCCCATTCCCTGTGTTGTAGTAGAACTTGAGATCCCCATCGGCATTGTCGAAGCGGTTGGTGATCTTTCCAAGGGTGAGCCACGACTTGGTCTTGTAAATGCCGAGGCGTTCGGCGGCAGATGCCCCCTCCTTACCCGGGTCCTTGGCCGAATTGTCGTCCCACAGGGTGAAGAGCGATACATCCCAGTTTTCATTAATCTGGTATCCCAGCCGGCCGTAGCCGTCCATCAACCGGCCCTCGGCATTTTCCCTGTGACCGTAGGACCGGCGATACCCGCCGCCCACGTAATAGTCCCACTGCTCGAACTTGCCGCCCTGCTCCGCCGTGCCGGCAAAGGTATGATAACTCCCCCCCTGTGCCTGGGCCGTGGTGGCAATGCCCTTTGAGGTCTTCTGCTTGGGCACAAGATTGATGGCCGCAAAGGCATTGCCGAACTCCTCGGGTTGAGGGGATTTGTACACCTCGATACCCTGGGCCGGGTCGATGGTCATGAGATCCAGCAATGGATGGTTCCAGACGCTCATGTACATGGGAACGCCGTCCACATACATCTTTATCTCAGAGCCCGGCCGGCTGGACCCGGACCCGCGTATGAAAATCGCTCCGCCTTCGCCACCGCCGAATGAGCCGATTGGGTTAAACCTGGAAATGGTGACGCCCGGAGTGGTTCGAAGGGCGGTCCCCAGGTCCTGGGCGTTCAGGTCCTCGATCTGCTGTTCTCCTACAGTGGTCTTTTCCCCGGCATAATTGTCTACTTCGTTCCCTTCGATGATCGGGGTTGCCACCACCTTGATTTCATCAAGCTTAATGGGCTCATTGTTCTCTTCGGCCGCGCCCGCCTCGGTGAATGGCAGCAGGAGCAACACCCATCCCAGCAACACACATCGTCTCCTCGATAGGTTCATGGTTTCCTCCTTTGTTTTTAAAAATGCTATGCTAGCAGGTTGTCGTCTGGGGATTCCAACATGCCCCAAAAACTCCGCTTGCTCAGGCCAGAGACAAAGTCCCCAAAAAAAGAAAAGCCACGAAGACCTGCCTTCCAGCAGACAAGCCTTCGTGGCTTCTATATGACTTTCTAATATGTTCGCCCCTGAGATACTCCCGGAAATCAGGGGGAAGCAGGGAAAATACGTATCTTCCCTTGTCTTGTCGTAATGTTTCGGCGACCCTTCGATGGGTCTGTCGAAAACCGCCTACAGGGGTGAATCAGCGACTTCATATCGAAATGCTTTCCTGTACACGAATATTCCTTATCCCAACCAGGAAAGATGTGTCAAGCCAAAAAACGGTCTGGCAGCAATTTTCTTTCTCATGAGCGGAATATTCAATTATTCAATTCATCACAAACCCCTTGACATAGAAACTCCCCGAAGCTATACAAAGCACATCAACGACAAGCAGCACATCATTCAACACTGATTATCATGTGTCATGTTTCCAGGCCACGAAGGCCAGGACATCTCCAAAAATCCGAAGGGATTCAACCAGTTAAAAATGATGTTGGAGCAATGATTCACTGCTGCAAAAATTGATGAGATTATGCATGGGTAGAAAGCCCATGAGTTGTCATAACCGCGTAAGGTTTTTTTCTCGGCCACGAAGGCCTCGTCCCAGGAAGGGAGCAGAGCAACCGTTCGTGGCTTTTTTTTGTTTTCAGCCGGCGAACCTGCATCTGCCCATGTGCAACCAGGGCCGTGTGCCACCTGGAAAGCAGGAGGAATGGATGAAGAAAATATGTTTCGCTATGGTGTGCGTCATTCTGTGGGGACTCGGTCCCCTGTACAGCTCTGCAGGGACACTGACCGTGACCGATATGGCGGGCCGTCAGGTGGCGGTCCCCTTTGATCCGGAACGGATCGTCTGCATCGGACCCGGGGCCTTGCGCCTGATCGTGTATCTCCAGGCCGAACCCAAGGTCGTCGGCGTGGAGGAGATGGAAAAGATGAACCCCCGTGGCCGACCCTACTGGCTGGCCCATCCAGAACTGTTGAACCTACCCTCCTGCGGCCCGGGCGGCCCGGTCAGCATCAACAAGAAACCGGACATGGAGGCAGTCCTGTCCGTTGCGCCGCAGGTGATCTTTATCACCTACATGAAGGCTCCCCTGGCAGACACGGTTCAACAGACCTTGGGAATTCCGGTAGTCGTGTTGAGCTATGGCGCGTTTGCGACCTTCGATGAAACCGTCTACGACAGCCTGCGTATTGCCGGAAGGATACTGAACCGGTCCAAACGGGCAGATGAGGTGGCAGCCTATGTGGAATCCCTGCGAAAATACCTGAACAGCCGGACCACGGACATATCCCGAGACCGGATGCCGACCGTGTATGTAGGCGGGATCGGGTATCGGGGGGCCCACGGCATCGGAAGCACGGAACAGCAGTATGCCCCGTTTGAATGGGTCCATGCGGACAACGCGGCGGAACGTCTCAAGGCCAGTGCGGGCAGCCATGTGTTTGTGGATAAGGAGACGCTCCTGAAACTGGATCCCGACATCGTCTTTATCGACGGCGGCGGCTTGACCCTGGCGGCGCAAGACTACCGGAAAAACCCGGCCTACTATCAGGCACTGAAGGCCTTTTCCAACCAGAGGGTCTATACGCTCCTTCCATTTAACTGGTATGTCACCAATATCGGCACGGTCCTGGCCGACGCCTGCGCCGTAGGAAAACTCCTCTATCCCGAGCGCTTCGAAGATATGGATCCTGAACATATGGCCGATGCGATCTACACCTTTCTTGTCGGAAAGCCGGTTTACAAGGATATGAAAAAGGACTACGGCCCCATCGGGGGGAAGGCCCCGTTTCTGAATTGACCAGAGGTGAGGGGATGGAATCAAAGACCCGCTTTTTCGATACGAGGGCTGAGAATTGGGAGGAGACCTGCTACCCGGCGCCGGTGCGTGAGCGTCTTCTCGATCTGATCCGGGAATTAGGGGTAAGGCCGGGAGAGCGACTCCTTGACGTGGGCACCGGACCCGGGGTCCTCCTCCCCTACCTGCACAAGGAGGTAGGCCTTTCCGGTCAGGTCTGCGCCTTTGACCTCTCACTTGAGATGATCCGCCAGGCACATGGAAAACCGCACAGCTCTCTTGATATGATTTTTCAGGCGGATGTCCACCACATCCCGTTTACAGACAGGGCGTTCGACCGGGTGATCTGCTTTGCGGCGTTTCCGCATTTCGCTAATCCCGGACGAGCCCTTCATGAGATGGGCCGGGTGCTGAAAACGGGCGGCGTCCTCATTGTTGCCCATCTGATGAGCCGCAAAGAGCTTGCCGCGCACCACGGTTCCCATGCCACTGTCGCTCGCGATGTGCTGCCGAC
>CAYPDL010000162.1:0-7303 GCA_964409475.1 uncultured Desulfobacteraceae bacterium
ACGGACCTGATACCTCCCGGTCTGGAACGCGAAGGGGTGCGAAACTTGAGTTATGGTTTTTCCTGGTCGAAGACCCTTCCCGGAAAGCGAATCAGCTCTTTAATCCTGGCACTCCGGATCTTCTGATCGTGTGAATCCTTTTTTTCAAAGGCCTGGGCCAATTTGACAAGAATCTCTTCTAATTTTATCGGCTTCAGGACGTAATCAAAGGCCCCCAGCTTCATCCCTTCAATGCTGGTCTCCACCGATGCATGCCCGGTCAACAGAAGAACTTGGACCAAAGGCTGGATCTTTTTCATCTCCCTGAGGGCCTCGATTCCATCCATTCCCCCCGGCATCTTGATGTCCAGGATGACCACATCAAAGAGCTTCTGCTTCATCATTTCCAGGGCCTGTTCGCCGCTTGTGACGCCGGTCGTTTCGATATTGCGTTTATTCAGACGTTTGACCAGGGTCTCCAGAAAATCCTCTTCATCATCCACAACCAAAGCCCTAAAAGTATCCATGTGTTCCTCCCTGAGCCGGATAACCCGGAAAGAAAAATGCCTAAAGTTGCAAATACCTAACTCTGCAAATGGTTTCCGCGGGATATCCAGCGGACAAACTCGCAAAGAATGTCGTCACGGGACTCATTGGGAGTTCAGCCGTTAGCCTTTTATTCAGCCGCATCATATCGCATAATTCCGTGTTGCCCATTATTTTTTTTCAGGGGTGACAACAGGGAGCGCCACGGTGAAGGTTGTGCCCTTATCCACCTCGCTCGTAAAGCTGATGTTCCCCCCCATTTTGGCTACAATGTCATAACTCACCCAGAGGCCGAGCCCCGTTCCCTTGCCGGGTTGCTTGGTGGTGAAGAATGGATCAAATACCTTTTTCTGCTGGTCTTTTGGGATACCCGGGCCATTGTCCGTTATATCCACGTGGATGAAATTGTCAGCACTCCGGCTTTCCACCTCGATGGTCCCGTTTTTGACAATCGCGTCAATGGCATTCGTCAGAAGGTTCAGAAATACCTGCTGGAGCCGGGACTGATCGCTCGCAATAATGGGAAGATCAGGGGACAGCCTTGTTTTGATCTCGATATTGTTGTTGCGTGCATAGTTTTCAAGAAGCGTAATCGTCTGCTTCAAGGTCGCGTTGACATCCACGTCTTCCATGTGAGGCTCCATCTTGCGGGCATATCCCAGCATGTTGTGAACGACCTTTCGAGCCCGCTCCACATGCTCTTCAATCTTACTTAAAGACTCCCGGAACTCCTGGGCATCTTCGCGCTCCTTGAACTCCGATTCATCCAACAGGTCCTCCATCCACCCGGTCTTTTGAAGGATCACTGCCAGGGGATTGTTGATCTCATGGGCCACCCCTGCAGCCATCTTGCCCAGCGCGGCCATCTTGTCCGACTGAACCAACTGGGCGTTCAGTTCATTCATCCTCGAGTCGGTTTCCCGGAGACGGTTTACGGTCGTTCTTGTGGTAAACAAGGTGACCATGACGATCGCCAGCACGCCTGCCACAATAATAGCGATTTCCATACTCCTGGTGGCATAGAATGACGCCATTTCCTCCTCCACCTCCTGGCTTATGACCAACAGCCATTTGTCGTTGTTGAGCCAGCTTCCGGCATAGAGCATGCTTTTCCCTCGCCTGTCCATTCGTTCCAGAATGGTGGTTCTTCCCCCAAACTGCGAGAGATCCAGATGGGATCTCTCCAGGATCTTGCCCTCAAAACGGGGCCGCGTCTGAAAGATGCTTTCGCTGTTGATGATGTAGGCGTCCCCCGTGCGGCCGACCTGAGCCGCCTTTACTATCGCCCCGAATACATCGGAGTCTATTGTTGCCCTAAGTATCCAGCCAAGCTGATTTTCCTGTCTTCTTACCGCTATTATAAAATGGGGAATCTGTCTGAATCCCGTATAGACATCGCTGATGAAGACACCCTTGGTCATTATCTCTCCAAACCAGGGCTGTTGGTAGTAATTAAGACCCGCCAGGTCATAGGGACCCACATAGGCGCTGTGCCTTCCGGCGTTGTCTATGACGCCAAGGTCCACGAAGGCCCCTGCTCGCTGATTCATGATGGAAAAAATTGCCGAAAGGTTTCTTTCCTGAACAATGTCGTTGAAATGGTTCGTATCCGCCATTGCCGCGAGAATGGCGGTTCTCTCCTTTAAAAAAAGATCTACGGCCCCCGCCTGGGATCTTGCTCGATAATAAATCTGTTCCTTGATCTTATCCCGGTACATCCCGGAGAACTGATAGTAGATCGTTGCCCCAAGAACCACGAGCGGGGCGAGGGAGACTGCCAGGGTAATGGCCATTATTTTTCTTCGGAGACCTGCGTAAAGGGCGTTCCTCATGGCTCTATCCTCTTGTTATCCCCTATCTGCAAGACACCCTATTGGACGACCGGCCACGACATGAACTGCCAGTAGCCGAAGATGGCCCAGAACCATAAGACAAGCCATGCCAGGATCGTAACAGGCAAGCCGTACTTCACAAAATCCATTACATCCAAAAGTCGCTCTCCTGTCACGGGGTCCCTTCCCATGCCAAAGGCAATGGCATTGTTGGGGGTTCCAACAACAAGGAAGTTGGCGAAGGAAGAGGAAAAGGCGCATGCAAGACCCAGCTTCCATACATGCACGCCGCTTAAGCTTGCCATGGGAAGGACTATGGGGCCCAATGCCGCTACCGTGGCGCCGTCGCTCATGAAGTTGGTCATGGTTCCGGTCAGGATGCTGACCCCCACTGCCAGCATATCCCCCTTCACCATGAAATCGGGCAGGAGGTTCACAAAGCTCGTGGCCAGCCACAGGGCGCCTCCTGTGAACTTGAGGGCCACTCCCATGGCGCTTGCCGCTGCGTACAGGCCTACCACGTCAAAGGCGACTCCCTCTTGAATGTCATCCCAGGTAATGATTCGACCCAGAAACATGGCCAGAACCGCATAAAGCGTTGGGCCCCCCAGTCCTGAGTGTTCGCCCAGGATGACCCACGCTGCCACAAGGAGTACGAGGATACCTGCCATGAGGGCCTCTTTGCCGCCGAACTTGGGCATCCTGGCCACCTCGGATCTGACCACCTCTCCCGGGTTGACGTCTTTGACCATGAACTTGGGCTTGAACACGAGATACATGTAGGCCCCTATCACAACCCCCATCAGGGGCACGAAGGGCATGCCGTACTTCATCCATTCCAGGAAGGATATGGGGACGCCCTGTTGCATCAGGTAACCCACCATAATGGCATTCCTTCCCCCGGCCGCAGGAGAGCCCGGCCCGCCATGGTTGGCCGCAAAGCATATTCCAAGCAACAGAAAGACGGCCAGGGCACGGTCCTTTTCAACCCCATACATCCTGCACGTCACCTTGTAAACCCCCAGCAGGACCGGGATGAGCAGCGCAACCAGGGCATGCTCCGAAAGAAAGGCCGCACACATTGCAAACAGCGGCAAAAAAATCAGTGCAAACCCTTTCGCGCTATGAATTCGACTCAGAAGTATGAGTCCTATCCGCTTGTCAAGCCCTGTTTTAGCAACTCCAACCGCCACCACCAGTATGCCGAATATGAAAAAGACGGCATCGCTCATGTAGGCCTTGCCTATTTCTTCCATGGGCAAGATGCTGAAAAGATAGAGCATAACCGCAACCAGAAGGTCCGTTGCCCCCAGGGGAAGGGCCTCTGTGCCCCAAAAGAGCACCGCCAGACAAAAGATAAGCAGCATCACCTTGGCCAGTTGCGCCGCGTCTGCCTTGGATAATAGCCTTTTTTCATGGGAGTTGGAAATGGTTTGTCCCTTCTGGGCTGCCTTGAAGCCCGCAGGACAGAGTTTCTTATTCACACTGTCCGTGATGTTCCTGCAGTCGGACGGCAAAGAGTAGCCGGATGGCTTTTCCATGCTCACAAGGTCTATCATGCCCTGAGGAGGAGGCATGATGACCAGAACAATGAAAAGTATGACAGCCGGAACTAATATTAAGGGCTTGTAGCCGGGTCTGCTCTTCCATATGCTGCCGGGTTCAGCGGCGGTTGTTGCTCCTGAATGATGTGCCATTTTAACCTCCTTGCCTTGTCTACCAGGTCTCTAGAAAACCGACCCCGAAAATCTCACAATGCCTGACATCAAGATGACCAATAGGTTTTTCCTCTGAAGCCTCTTTACCCGTTCCCTGAAAGGTCTTCACAGAAAAAATGCGGCGCAGGAATCGGTTCAGATAATCTGAGATTCTGTGCCAAACAGTCTGAGATGCACTACCTACTCATTGAAAAGATAGCATGACGATGTGGCAATTAATGTGCCAAATGTAAGGCGGAAGGTACCATGAGATAACTATTGAAAAAGAAGACAGATTACAAGTTGAGGCAGCAGCACTCAAGGGAGATTGGGGCGGATATCTGTCAGCACTTTTTACACAGTGTAAAGAGGAGGGTCTTACTGTTTCTGAACGCCGAGGAGTTTGGCAATGTCTGTGGTGATCTTCGCTCGGTAATGGTCAACGGATCGCGTCCTGAGCATGATCATATCCAACTGGCGGGTGTGAATGGTCAGATAGCCAAGCGCCGTCAGCCTGCCCTTCATGAAGTCCATGTCCCTGTCTTCCATCCTGGCCATGAGGGCATCCTCCTTAATGGAGATCCTGAATCCAAGTTCTTCCAAGATATCTCCGACAAAAAGCGTTCTTTTAAAGCGTCTCTCGTAATCCGCAGCCCCTCCCTTGAACTGGAAGCTGATATAATTTTCACTGGATCGTTCGCTCACCAGGGCCTCCACACTGGAAAAATGAAAACCGAGTCGCGAATAGAGGCTGCAGTAGTTCTTTGAAATCATAAAATAGTTGCGGTTGGCGAACTTGGAACGAACGGTGGGGACAAAGGCCCGGTTGGTGGTGGCCTGGAACATGACCGAGGCGAACCCTCTTCCATCCACCGGAGGGGGGCCTTCCCACGGCACCGCAGCGATCCCCTCCCACAGGGCCAGCATCGGGATCGAGGCGATATTCTCCAATCGGATGTACTTCTCCCTGACCTCTTCCGTGAACCCGTCATCCAAGTTCAAGACCCACCACTGCATCGGCACATCCACAAAAAGCTGTTTGCTGGAACGCTCGGGAAACCGGTGATCCTTGCCGAAACGAAACATCTCATGCACGGCCTTTTCGTGGCAGAAGCGGGTGATATCATGAAACGTCTGACAGTTCCTGGGTGCAAAGGCAGGGGCGTCGGGATCCAAGAGGTTCAACGGGACGATATGCTGCGCCGCCCCCTTCAGGGCCTCATAGACCGGACTCCCCGCCATGAGATTCCCGGGCTCCCGCGTCTCTTTAAGCAAGGATTCGATCTTCCCCTCGTACACCCGTCGGCCGCCGGCATCCACGGTCGCCATCTGCCCGTTTTTCAACAGGCTGACGGCCCCTTCCACCCCGAACAAGCCAGGGACGCCGAATTCCCTGGCCACATTGGCCAGATGGCCGGTCACGCCCCCCTTCTCTGTAATCACGGCAGCGGCCCGGTTCATCAGAGAGGCCCATCCAGGCAGGGCCTGGGCCGTCACCAGGATGGCCCCCTCAGGGAACTGGAGCATATCCACATCCTTTTTCACAATAAATACCGGACCTGCCGCTGTTCCGGGGCTCGCCGGGACGCCTCCCTTGAGGATGACCGGTCCGGGCGCCTCTTCGAGATATGTTTCGAGATCGCGGCCTTCGAATTCCCTAACCTGCTGCAGGGGCCGGCATTGCAACAAAACGATCGCGCCATCTTTCTGGATCGCCCATTCAATATCCTGTGGCACGCCGTAGTGCATTTCCAGTTTTATTGCCAGGCGGGCCAGTTCCAGGGCCTGTTCATCCCGCAAAGACGGGAGTTCCCTTTCATCCCCCGTGTCATCCATCCGACAGACCCCAGCATCCGGATAACACACAAACTTCTGTTCCTTTAAAGCAATCTCTCTTCGAAGGATTCTCGTGGGCACGTCACGGGAGACCATGAAAAGATCCGTGGCGGAACTCCCATCAACCACCGACTTGGGCAACCCCCAGACCGAGTTGATGACAATGGCGTCGTCACGAATATTGAGCGGGTTCCTGGAATAGAGGACGCCCCCTGAAACAGGGTCCACCATGCTCATGCATCCCACGCACATGGCCACATCCTCGTCGCGGATGCCCCGGTTGAGACGATAGGCCATGGCCGCCAGGCCGTACTTGCTGGCGACAATCTCCTTGTAGACATTCGATATGTACTCACTGCTTACATTCAATTCCGAGAGGTACTGGCCGGCAAACGACGTCCCGGCAAAGTCTTCTCCCAGGGCGCTGCTTCGCATGGCAACCCGGATGTCTTTCCCGTCCATCTCCTCCAGGCGCCGGTACGCCTCCATAATGGTTTCGCTCAGATTGTCCGGAAGGGGGGATCCGATAATCAACTGCCGAATGGCGGCGCTGAGGGCATGAAGCTGGTCCAGGCGATCCACATCGGTCGCCTGAATGCGCCGATCTATCTCGGATTGAAGGTCATTATATTCCATGAACCGGTAATAGCCCCTGGCCGTGACCGCAAATCCATTCTGGACCCGCATAGAAAGCCGATTCCTGATCTCGCCAAGATTGGCCATCTTGCCGCCGACCTGGTCCGCCATTCCCTTGTCTATATCATCCAAAGAGATTGCCAGCGGCCCTTCCCTGGCCACATCGGAGTGTGCAAGAAAGGGATTGATTTCTATCTGGATTGCTTTAAAGCGGTCATAGAGGCCTTCATATTTACCGGGGGCAAGGTCGTTCAGGTTCTTGGCAATCTGCCAGACAGAGGTCGACACAGCCGTACACCGGGATCGAACAAAGTTCATGCCGAAGGGTTTTGTTCCCCTGAGTCCCTCCTCCATTTCCGTCATGACTTCGAGTGCCTTGTTATTGGCATTCAGGAGGAGCTTGAAATGATGATACCGGGTCTTGAAGTCATTGCGGATGACTTCGACATCGATCGCGGGGTCCTGTTTCCCCTTTGGAAAGAGACCCCTTATGGCAGTGAGTATGCGGCCCATGGTTCCTGGTTGCTGGATACTGGTTGCTGGCTTTTCTGGTTCGTTGTGTTTGTTGGGTTCGTTGAGCCCCCACTTCATAATATCCAGCTTTCAGTTCCAGGTTTCGGGTTTTTCAATCGTCAATTCTCAATAGTCAATCCCGAGGGTTACTCGTTGCTTGTCGCTGGTTACTGGAGGTCGGCTCATGGCTCACAGCTGATGGCTGATAAGCGGGTGTAAGTCTCAACGACTCAACGGCTTAGCAGCTCTCAACCGGGTTGCTTA
>CAYPDL010000163.1:0-7214 GCA_964409475.1 uncultured Desulfobacteraceae bacterium
TGGTGGTCTGAAGGCTCTCCTTCGTGTGCTGGAGCTCCTTCTCCAGTTCATCGATCTTGAGATCATGCTCTTTTGCGGCGGCCCGCTTCTTTTTGGGTAATGCTTCTTCCAAAGGCTGGGGCGCGTCCTCGAAAGTCACCATCATCAATCCAGGCACGGTTTCAGGGAGATTCAATGGCCGGACCAAGAGGTTAACCCTCTGGATATCGCCATTGGTCGCCACCTTCAGCCCCTTGAACACCACCTCCATATTCCGGATCCCGGCCCGGCGGACCGCCGCAGGGAGTTCCAGCCTGAGCCCCTTGCGGGCCATCTCGTAGATGTTCAGTTTGGGCGCCCCCGGGGCCGGTTCAAGATATCTTCCGGTCCGGCCATGTATATGGAGGATATCGCCCTTATTGTTGATGACCACGCTGGGCGGGGCATAACGGTCCAGCAGGGCCTTTTCAGCGACCTGGGACAGATTGACCTCAGCGGGCTTCTTTCCCTCTGCCCGGTACGCCCCGTCCATGGGAGAAGGGACCGGGAACTGAACCCCCCCGGCCAGGGCCGAGATCCCTTTCCCTCGCCTGAAGATCTTCCATCTTTTGTCGATGGGTGTGAAAAGGTCGGTGAATCCCCCCACGGTCTCAGACGAGCCCAAAAAAAGAATCCCCCCGGACCTCAGGCTGTAATGAAAGATGGGCAGCAGTTTTTTCTGCAGGTCTGAGTCGAGGTAGATCAGGAGATTTCTGCAGCAGATCAGATCCAGCTTGGTAAAGGGCGGGTCTTTAATGATGTCCTGGGGAGCAAAGATCAACATCTCCCGGATGTCTTTGTTGACCCGGTAGGTATTGTCCTCTTCAGCAAAGAAGCGTTTCAGGCGCTGGGACGTCACATCTGTGGAGATGCTCGCCGGGTAAAGGCCGGACCGGGCCACATCGATGGCCGAACTGTCGATATCCGTGGCAAAGATCTGGATCCCATAGTGTCGCTTGAGCCTCTCTGTGCACTCCCTCAGGATAATGGCGATGGAGTAGGCCTCTTCCCCGCTGGAGCACCCCGGCACCCATGCACGAATGACATGATCATTGGGCTTGTCTTTGAGCATCCCGGGCAACGCCTTCTCCTCCAGGATCTCGAAGGCCTCTTCATCTCTGAAAAAATGGGTCACGCCGATCAAGAGTTCCTTGAAGAGGGTTTCCACTTCAAGGGGGGTCTCTTCCAGATACCGGACATAGGTGGAAATGTTGTCAACCTGGTGGACATTCATCCGCCTCTCGATGCGGCGTAAGATGGTATTCTGCTTATAGCCGGAAAAGTCATGCCCGGTTTGACTGCGGAGGAGGATGAATATCTTCTGTAGCGCGTCAGGGGTCTTAGCGTCTACAACCGTGACCTTTAGGGGGATCTTCTTACTGGCATGGATGGCATAGGCCGTCAACTGCTCGGGCATCTTTTCCGGGGGCAGGACATAGTCCACAAGATCGGTGTCAATGGCGCTCCTGGGCATGCTGTCATATTTGGCAGATTCAGGCGCCTGAACCATGGCCATCCCGAGTTCCCCCTTGATGGTCCGCAACCCTAACGTGCCGTCTGTCCCCATCCCTGACAGGATGACGCAGATGGCCTTTTCCCCCTGATCTTCCGCCAACGACCTGAAAAAGTAATCTATCGGCATCCGGGGGCCCGAACCCTGGGTCGGTTGCATGAGCTGGAGGGTCCTCTTCAGGATGGCCAGGTTATGGTTGGGCGGAACAATGTACACGGAATCGGGTTTCACCTCGGTCCCGTCCGTGACCTGGATCACCTGCATCTTTGAAGATCTCTGGATCAGCTCGGGCATGAGGCTAACGTGGGTGGGGTCCAGATGGGGCACCAGAATGAATCCCATGCCTGAATCATTGGGCATGTTCTGAAAAAATCTCTCAAAGGCATCGAGACCGCCTGCCGAAGCCCCGATGCCCACGATATGGAAACCGCCTCGCCCCTTCGGTCCGGCCGGTTTCTTCTTCATTTCTTCCTCAGCCCTTCCGGCCGGCTCCTTCCTGGTGTCGGCCTGCTTTCCGGCAGCGGATCGTGTCTTCTTCTTCTCGGCCATGTCAGAACCCCCGGATTTGAATTGACGATTGACGCATAAGTCCAAAGTCCAATGTCCAACGTCCAAAGTCACTAAGGAAGGACGAAAGACGCCCCGGTCAAATACGCCCCAGAGAAACATGGTAAAAAGGTTTCACGGGGTAAACTTCGCTGTCCTGCGGAATTTAACGGGGTAAAATTGACGATTGAAAAACCCCTTGTGAAACTTCATTTGAAACTTGTCGAAGATCCCGTCTTTAGCGGGGAAATTGGATATTGGATGCTGGCTCCCCTTGGAACCCGAAACCTGAACGCTGAATAAGGGATTTCCCTTTAAAGGCGCTCATAAGGAAAAGAAACCGCTCGCCGGTGATTGATGTGGAGACGTTATACAATGTCTCCTGACCATAATGCCTCAAGAAAGACCTGCCACGGCAGAACTTCCAACGAGGATTCCAGCCTTTTCGGCTCCTTTTCCAGTGAAACGATGATCGCACGTTCTACGGCATGTTCCTGTAACAGGGCCGTTAGACCCCTTGCGTGCCCGCTATGTATCCGATGGGTTCCTTTAACCTCTATGGCCACATTCATGTCACCTAATATGAAGTCCACTTCAAAACCGGTGCTGGTACGCCAGTATCGAATGTCAAGCTCGGGATTTCGGTAAGCCTGGTATGCCTTTAATTCCATCAAGATATAGTGTTCAAAGGAATGTCCGAATTCGGGAGTGCCGGCTTTAGGCATACAACGTGCCAAATAATTGGCCACTCCCACATCAAAGAGATAAAATTTCTCAGTTTCAATGAGACGCCGATTTTTTGCCTTGCGCCAAGGCGAAACCCTGAATCCTAACAACGTATCTTCTAAAATCTGAAAGTAGTTTCTCACGACCTTGGCGCTGACACCTGTCTCCCTCCCAACATTGGTGTAGTTTAGCAATTCGCCGGAGGATATTGCGGCAACCCGCAGAAACTCAGCAAATGCGGGGATATTCTGTGTAACGGCCTCTGCCGCGATTTCCTCTTTCAAATAGTCCGCCACATACGACCTGAGATCCCGGATGGGATCAGGGGACAGGAAATGCGGGGGCAAAAGACCTGAAATAACAATCTGCTCCAGGTCAAAACCTTCTGTTTCAGCCCAGGTGAGCGGTGCCATCGTATATCGCCAGGCACGCCCAGCCAGCAGATTGGCATGCCCTCTACGAAGTTTCCGCGGACTTGATCCTGTCATCAGGAAGGAGACATCGGTATTTTCAATAAGCCAGTGGATTTCGTTGAGCAAACCCGGTACCATCTGGATTTCATCAATGACAATGAGCCCCGTATGCCCCTGATAACGCTCCCGGAGTAATGACGGCCGTGACGCGTAGTCCGCAAACAGGTCGCTTTTGAGTAAGTCTATGAGGATTGAATCGGGAAAATGCCTGTTCACCCAGTACGTTTTACCTGCCTTGCGAGGACCCCAAAGGAAAGCAGAACGATTGCGGGGTAATTCAATCTTCAGGACTCTATTCTTGATAGTTTTCATGATCAGGAAATTATATCCGGATAATCTTCCCTGTCAAGGAAATTTATATTAGACAATAGACCTGCCCGCATTGCCTTTAAGTCCATTTGGTAGAAAGTCCTGATGTCTCGGGCCGGTGACAATGCTAATCCGACCATCGTATATCATGCATGGCAGGCGGGTGTTCCATGCGGTTGCAGGTTGCACGCTGCAAATTGCGTTCAATCGACAAACCAAACGGTTATTGGTGATTACTCACCGCAGAGGCGCAGCCTCTGGCCCGGAGCGGGCCTCCGCCCCGGAGGCCGCCCACTGCCTCCCGGACATTGGTCTTTTGACTTTAGACCCCGGACTTCGGACCTCGGACTGCCCTACTCCCACTCAAAGCCTTTTTCCCTGAACACCCTCAGACACGCATCCACCACATCCGTATCATAAAGGATTCCTCTGTTTTTGGAGATTTCTTCCAATGCCTTGTCAATGCCCACAGCAGGACGGTAGGGCCTGTTGGAGGCCATGGCTTCCACAACGTCGGCCACACCCAGGATTCTTGCCTCCAGGAGGATATTCTGGCCGGACAACCCTTGAGGATAGCCGGAGCCATCCATCCTTTCGTGGTGCTGGAGCACGATCTCGGGAATAGGGTGCGACCACTCTATCTCCTTCAATATCTCGTAACCGATACTGGGGTGGACCTCCAAGAGAGACATCTCAATTTCTGTTAGATGACCCGGCTTACTGAGGATCTCAGCTGGAACAGATATCTTGCCGATATCGTGGACAATGCCCGCCATACGAATTGCATCCCTCTGGGTCGTCGGAAGCTCCATTTCCTGCGCTATCGTACGAGCGAGATCGGTTACGCGGCGCTGATGACCGGCCGTGTAGGGATCCCTCTTTTCAATTATATGTTCCACGCACCGGATGACGCCGTTGAGATTTCTCCTCAGCATCTCCAGGGTTTCTTGCAGTCTTTGCTGGTCTCGCTTCTTCTTGGTGATATCCCTGACAATCGTTTGATATTCCCGGATGCTTCCGTGACACGCCACACGCTCGGTTGAGGTGATCACGCATGTCATTCCTTTCCCGTCACTTCGACGAAAGTTGACCTCATAGTCCTTAACATACCCGTTATCCCTTATTTCTCTTTGTAACTTTCTTAAATCACCAGCGTTAAGAAATATCTCGCTGGGTTTCATCTTCATAAACCCTGCCCTAGTGTAACCCAAAAGATCTAACCATGCCTGGTTGAACTCAACGAATCGATTATCTCCGGAGGTAATGAAGATCGCGTCTCTGGACCCCTCAAAAAGGGTGCGATACCGCTCCTCGCTCTCCTGAAGCGCCTTACCGAGTCCCCGCTTTTCAATGGCCCTGCGAATCACGCCGAGCAATTTTCCTACATCGAAAGGCTTCTCCACATACCTGTACGCATCGAGACTAACCGCGTCGATCGCCGAGGACTGGGACGCATACCCGGTAACAAAAATGCCCTCCGTCATGGGAGAGCATTCCTTGATCCCTTTGAGCACATCAAGACCGGACATATCTTCAAGTCTCAGGTCTATCAACGCTACAGCAAACTCGTCCTCCCCTGCCCTCTCCATGGCGCCCTTTCCCGTCGCAGCAGTGACAGTAGGATAGCCCTCGCCCCTGAGGATTCCTGAAAGGTTCTCCCTGAAATCGGCGTCGTCATCGACAATGAGGATGGCGTATTCGGCATTCATACACATCTTGTCGTCTCCATTTACCATGAAAATAGGTTCCAGGGTTCAGAGGTTCAAAGGTTCAAGGTTGAGGGGTTGCCCTTTCCACATTCGACGTTCGATGTTGGACGTTCGATGTTCCATATTGCTGTTTTTACAAGAAGTTCTATTTTCATCCGCGGGGGTGACCCTGTGCCCGGATCATGAGCATTTACCATGAAAATGCGGTGGAGTCCAAAGTCCAAGGTCCAAAGTCAAGGTTTTAGACCTGCTCCATCTGCGCTCTCGCACGGCATAGCGGGCAGGTCTGAACCCTGAAACGTTTACTTGCGCTTTTGAACCTGCCTCATAGGGTCCGGGCCGATTTCAGGGCATTGTGAAATCGATTGGTCTTTTTGTGCAGATTCCTTTCCTGCAGCCGCTGCATCTCGGCAACCGACTGCTCCCAGGATTTCCACCCGATATGAGCGATGTCCCGCATACCGCCAATAAGATGCCCCCGACGGGTGTTCCGGGCAAGGCGAACCGGGACCTTCCGGCTCGTGACATCGCCGGTAGTGGTAGGTCGTAAGTTAATGTCCCGGGCTCGATTTGAATGGCGTAATACTTTCATCTTTTTCATGACGCTCTCCTTTTTTTGAAGTTCGAAGGACGATTGACGAAGGACGAACCGCTATTCTTGAAAGAGGAAGTGGGTTTTGTAGTGGAATTATCTTTTTTCATTTAAATTAAAAGGCTGACGCCTGAACTCCGAATAAGGAATTTAGCCGTAAGGCTTTTATCCCCTGATTATTGAGATAATACGAGGATACTGAGTTTTGAGATAAAGCCCGCCCTGGTTTGCGCTAAATGAGCAGCACGGTAATTGGATGCAACCGATGTAGCGCACCTGATCAATTGACCCCGAATATGGTTTCCCAGATACGTATTTGGCAATGCCTCTGTCAACTTGACACTTCGATGGGCAAACATCTTCGTCCGCCTTTTCAACTCATCACTCATTCGTTTTTCCCCCGTCTTTCCCCTTGTCCTTCCAAACGCTTCGCTGTCATTTGGCTTCGCCTTCATTGGTCATTAGTCATTGGCCTGCCCCGTGAAATTCCCGATAGGGACAGCGTAGCGTATTTCACCGGGGTCATTAGTCATTGGACGAACGGTCATCAATCTCCCTTTTTACCCCGTGAAATGTTTACCCCGTTCAATTCGTAGACCATTTAACTGGGCCCTTTTCTTTCCTATTTCACCGAGGCGTCAATCGTCCTTCCAAACGCTTCGCCGTCAGAAGCAACCATCGCCTCATAGCCCCATTCAAGTAAATTTGCTTCCAGTATGCGTCTGGATATTGGATCATCTTCAACGATCAGAATTTTCATTTTTTCATTTCCTGCAAAACGATTTTCATTTCAGATACGAATTCGTTGAGGGCTCTTTCAAGGTCTGACAGTCCCTCCTCCGCCGTTGCCATTTTCCCTTCTTCTCCTAATTTCTCAAGGCGATAGGCCGCCTCGCACACTTCCTTACCGCCGAAATTGCCTACGGCACCTTTCAGACTGTGGGCTTCCCTCTCAAGGATGCCGGCATCGTTTCCTGCAATTCCTTCCTTGATCTTGGCTATATGATCTGAACAGCTTTCTATGAACATACCAGCGATTTCCATGAAAAAATCTTCATCGCCTGAAACTGTCTCCATGGCGCACGACAGGTCAAAAGTCTTTGGAGAAAAAGGTGTTGAGCCCTGAGAGGGCTGTGTTCGTTTTTGCTCTTTTTCACTCTTCGATTTACGGGCAACTTTATCGATGACACTGTAAAGCGCTTCCGGCTTGATCGGTTTGGACACATAATCATCCATGCCCGCATCGATGCACTTTTCCCGATCCCCCGTCATGGCATGCGCCGTCATGGCGATAATAGGAATGCTTTCGATTTTGGATTTTGGACTTT
>CAYPDL010000164.1:0-7079 GCA_964409475.1 uncultured Desulfobacteraceae bacterium
ACGGACCTGATACCTCCCGGTCTGGAACGCGAAGGGGTGCGAAACTTGAGTATATAATTTAGAGATCCGCTTCTATCTTGTCAAGATCTAATCAAAAAGGGTTGAAATGAAAAGAGAATATCCGGAGCATCCACTGGTGGGGGTGGCGGCAGTGATTTTTGATGACGCATCCGTGTGGCTGGCCCGGCGGAATCAGGAGCCGTCCAAGGGGCTGTGGAGCCTCCCCGGCGGGCTGGTGGAACTGGGCGAGGGCCATCTGGAGGCATTGGACAGGGAACTGCGGGAGGAACTCTCCATCAGCATAGCGGTCGGCGGGCTGGTGGGCGTCTTTGACAAGATCTTCCACAACCCCGAAGGCCGGATTCAATACCACTATGTGGTGGTGGATTACTGGGGTTGGATTACCCAGGGTCGGCCGACCCCGGCCTCGGATGTGAGCGATGTTCGGAGGGTCGCCCTCGATCAACTCGATGGGTTTGGCCTGAATGAGGAATTGCTGCTGACCATCCGAAAGGCGGAAAGGGCATACTGGCTGATAAGCTGATGAGCCGATGAGGTGATAAGCTTACCAGCTTACCAGCTTACCAGCTCAACCCTGGTACTCGGTGCGCGGTAAGGCCCTGGCGCCCAACGCCTTGAGCCTTACGCCTCAATCAATAACATGCAGAAACCGCTTCCAGTTGGGCCATGACCAGTAGATGATAAAGGCCTTCCCCTTGACGTCTTCCATGGGAACAAATCCCCAGAACCTGCTGTCGTAGCTGTGATTGCGGTTGTCCCCCATGACAAACAGGTGATCCTCCGGAACCGTGACAGGTCCAAACTGGGTTTTTCCCCCCTTACTGAGGTAACCTCTCCCCGCATCCGAATAATATCCGTGTTCGTCTTTGTAAGGCTTTCCGTTGACATAGATGGTGTTGTCGACAATTTTGATCTCATCGCCGGGCAGGCCGATGACCCGCTTGATAAAATCCTTGGTCCGGTCCACCGGATATATAAAAACGATCACATCATCATGCTCGGGCTCTCTGACCGGGATCAAGGTCTTGTTGATGAATGGGATCTTGATGCCGTACAGGAACTTGTTGACGAGGATATGATCCCCCACCAGAAGGGTCGGTTCCATGGAGCCGGAGGGGATCTTGAAGGCCTGCACCACAAAGGTGCGGATAAAAAGGGCTAGGATAATGGCAATGACCGCTGCCTCGGCATATTCACGAAAGGCGCTCTTTTTCTTCAGTATGCCCTTTGCATCTATTTTTTTTGTCGCATTCACTTCCAAATGAAGTCCCCCTCAAATTTTTACACGGAATTTAATCTTTAACATCCAAGTTTGTAAAGGATTTTTTCAGATTATTCTCACTCCCGCACCTCGCCGGCAGAATAGTTGCCGATTCTGTAACGCAGGTCAGGGGTAAGGCCCCAATCCGAATAAACCGGAATTGTAAATTTAGGGATTCTTCTCGTTCCCACGGTCCCAACCCCTCTCGTTCCCACGGTCCTCCGTGGGAATGCATACGTCTCGGCCCACCGTCCATGGGAGGGCCTGTCGTTCGTCGTGATGAGACAGGCCGGCCTTTTTGGTTCCGGCTTGGCACGAGACCCCTAACATATTTTACCTCTTCCAATTTGCATTGAAATCGGTTTTCTATTTGATTACAATAACATATCCCCTGACGTTTAAAATCGAGGCAGAACCTCGGACCACCTTCAGACCCACAGCGTAAGTTTACAAGTTGGCAACGACCCTTATTCCAGAGCCTAATGGAAGTCCCGCTTCTGATGGGTTCACCTTCTTTCTCTTGACGGTTTTCATGCATTTGACATACAATTTCATGAAAATGACCATGGGGGGCTTCAAAATGGCAAATCTACAGATCAAGGGTGTTGACGATGACGTCTATGCCCACCTGAAGGCGCTTGCTGCATCAGAGCATCGGTCCGTCAGCCAGCAGGTTCTTTTTCTGGTGCGGGCCTATCTGACCAGAACACGTCATCTGGACCAAATAAAAACCCCGGCTGAAATTTTACTCGAGCTTTCCGACTCATGGGAGGATTCCAGAGGGCCGCAGGAGATCGTTGAAGAGCTGAGAAGCGCCCGGAAGAGTTCTCAAAAATTCTCGAAAGGATTCTGATGTACCTCCTTGACACCGATACCATCATTTACAGTTTGAAGGGGGATGAGGCCGTAAAGAAAAATCTTCGCCACCACGTCAAAGATCCTCTAAAGATCAGTATCATAACCTTGAATGTAGTCAGGGCTATCAATGGACGATAAACTGAGCGTGATCAAAAATGCAACCAACAGCCACGCCGGTTTCACCCTAACGCGGCATGGCCGCAACCATAAATATCTCACACAACGCCACCCTGGTGAAACGAGAAAAAAGGTTTCACCCTAACCCGGCGTCGCCACAACCAAAAATGTCTCACACAAAGGATGGGGGACTCATGAGGATTGCAAAGGCTCATACACGGTGTTTAAGACACAACGGCGTATGAGCTTTTTCATGTTGAGGGTATCTGGAGGATCTTCTGATGGCCGAGAAACCAACCTATGAAGAATTGGAATTGAGAGTCAAGGAGTTGGAAATGGACCTCCGAGACGGCAAACAAGCCGAAGAAATACTACAGGAGGCTCAAAACATCAGGCAACTTCTTAAATTTGCGCCCTTCGGCGTTTACCTCATAGACTTATCTGGCAAGATTGTAGCATGCAACGAAAGCGGCGCGGGGCGTTTAGGAAAAACCATCGAAACATCCATCGGGACAGTTTTGAGAGATTTTTTTCCTGCCGAGGTAGCTGAGAATAAGCGGCTAAAAGGCATGGAAGCCATTCAATCGAGACAAGCAGTGACTTTCGATGACCAGACAGAGGGAAGATGGTACAGAAACAGCATTTTCCCTATTTTTGATAACGAAGGGAGACCGGTACGACTCGCCATCTATGGCGCTGATGTCACAAAATACAAGAATGCATTGGATTTACTGGAGAAGAGTGAGGAAAGATACAGGCAATTAGCTGATCTATTGCCTCAGATTGTCTTTGAAACAGATGAAAAGGGCAATTTGACATTTACGAACCTGATGGCATTTGATCTTTTCGGTTACACAAGCGCGGATTTTGAAAAGGGATTAAATGCACCACAGATGTTAATGCCTGAAGATCGGGAGAGGGCTGTCAGAAACATGCAGACGGCTTTAAGAGGCGAGAAATTAGGAGGTATTGAGTACACGGCACGTACGAAAGACGGCCGCACTTTTCCTGTTATGATATACTCCCATCCCATTATCAAAGAAGGGAAACCTGCAGGGTTGAGAGGAATTATGGTTGACATCACCGAAGGTAAGCGTGACAGGGAAGCACTAAATAGGGAAAAAGAAAAATTTAGGGTTTTAGTGGAAGAATCCCCGTTGGGGATATCCTTGATTGGAAAGGACGGCAGATATGAATATTTAAACCCCAGATTTACTGAAATCTTCGGGTATAATCTTGAAGACATCCCCACAGGGCGAGAATGGTTCAGAAAAACATACCCCGATCAAGAATACAGAAGACAAGTTATTTGCGAGTGGATCAATAATCAGAAAGAGGCAGAGGTTGGAGAGGCCCGGCCCAGAACATATGTGGCGACATGTAAAGATGGTTCAGAAAAAACGATAAACTTTAGACCGGTGATGTTGGAGACTGGAGAACAATTTGTTATTTATGATAACATCACGGAAGAAAAGCGGGCGGAGGACGCCTTGCGGGAGAGCGAGGAACGCTACAGAACGCTGGTGGATAACTTACCGGTTGGGGTCTATCGAAATACACCGGGTCCTGAAGGGGAATTCCTTATGGCGAATCCCGCCTTCTGCAAAATGTTCGGATTTAAAGACGAGGAAGAAGTCAAAAAGGTGGCTCCATCTGAACTGTATGAACATCCCGAAGAAAGAAAAGAATACTCGGACAACCTGATACAGAAAGGCGTCATCAAAAACGATGAACGGACGTTGCTGAAAAGAGACGGAACCCCAGTCTATACATCAATCACGTCCCGCGTCGTGCATGGGAAGGATGGAGGAGTCTCTCACTTTGACTCTATTATGCTTGACATCACCCAACAAAAGATCGCTGAAGAGGCGCTGCGGGCGAGCGAAGATAAGTATCGAAACCTTGTGGAAGAAAGTTTCGATGGCATATTCATCCAGAGAGGCCCAAGCATCATATTCGCAAACAAGCGGTTAAACGAGATGCTAGGATATAGGGAAGGCGAGTTAATAGGCCAGAACCACTGGGAGGTATATCATCCTGACTATCAGAAAACGACAAGGGAGCGGGCGGAGGCTCGCATGCTTGGAGAGGAAGTGGTAAGCCGGTATGAAGTCAAATTGCAGCGCAAGGATGGCTCCTGGTTTTATGGGGAGATCAATGCCCGGCCAATCACCTTCCCTTCTGACGAAGAGAGTGGAATACAGGTCTGGGTCAAAGACATCGACGAGCGCAAACGGGCGGAGGACGCCTTGCGGGCGAGCGAGGAGCGCTATCGAAAGCTCATAGAAGCGTCAAACGACGGGATAGCCATTATTCGGGACGATAAGCACCTATATGTGAATCAGAGATTCTTAGATATCTTTGGGTACGATACTCCGCAGGAAGTATTGGGAAAATCATTTTTTGTAAGCGTCCATCCTGATGATCTTGAGAGAGTGACCGATCTGGCATCACGAAGGCAAATCGGAGACCCTGTCCCTTCCAGATACGAGTTCAAGGGTCGTAGGAAAAACGGTCAAGAAGTGTTTATTGAAGTCTCGGCAGCAAAGACTATTTACAAGGGAGAATCTGTTTCCTTAGCCTACCTGAGAGATGTTACCGAGCGTAGGCATGCAGAGAAAGAAAGGACAAGGCTTGAGGCCCAACTCCAGCAGGCCCATAAGATGGAGGCTATGGGCCTGCTGGCCGGCGGTGTCGCCCATGATCTGAATAACATCCTATCGGGGATCGTAAGCTATCCCGAGTTGCTTCTGATGGATTTGCCCGAAGACAGCCCCCTCAGAAAACCCATACAGACCATACAGGAATCCGGGATGCGAGCTGCCGATGTGGTGGCGGACCTCCTGACCATTGCGAGAGGTGTGGCAACGGGAAAAGAGGCTTTGAACCTCAACAGGATTGTCAGTGAATATCTGGGCTCTGCTGAATTTGATAAACTGGAAAAGACGCACGCATTTGTTGATTTCAGGACTGAATTGGACTCCGACCTTTTGAACATAAGCGGCTCCTCCATCCACATCAAAAAAGTGCTGATGAATCTGGTTGTTAACGCAACGGAGGCCATTGAAGGAAGCGGTAGTGTCATCATATCGACCGGAAATCGATATCTGGATGAACCGGTTAGAGGTTACGATGATGTACGGCAAGGGGAATATGTTGTCCTGAGTGTCTCGGATAATGGTTCCGGTATCTCTCCTGAAGACATGGAGCGGATCTTTGAGCCGTTCTACACCAAGAAGGTCATGGGTAGAAGTGGTACAGGGTTGGGATTGGCAGTTGTGTGGAACACGGTCCAGGATCATCACGGATACATCCGTGTGAAGAGCAGTGAGAAGGGGACGGCCTTTGAGCTCTACTTTCCTGTTACCAGAGAGAAAATTGCTGATGAAAAGGAACCGGTTGATTTGCAAGACTACCTGGGGCACGGGGAAAAGATCCTGGTGGTTGATGACGAGGAGAGGCAAAGGGAGATCGCCTGTGGGATGCTGACAAAGTTGGGGTACAACCCTGAATCGGTATCAAGTGGTGAAGAAGCCATTGAGTATGTGAAGGAACACCCGGTAGATTTGATCATCCTTGATATGATTATGCCCAAGGGGATCAACGGGCGAGAAACTTACGAGGAAATAATTAGGATCCGGCCAGGCCAGAAGGCGGTCATTGCCAGCGGGTTTGCCAAGACCAGGGAAGTGGATTCGGCGCAGGATTTGGGGGCCGGAAAATACATTAAAAAGCCTTATATGCTGGAAAAAATTGGGATCGCCGTCAAGAGAGAATTGGAAAAGTAAGTGAAAAGATCTCATGCTGAGGATTTGAACCCAAGACCTTCAACTGACCAATCTCCTCTATTCCTTTGCTGACTTTTCACTCCTCACGGCTTACGCTTCACGGTTCTTCAATCATTTTGCCCTCAATTATTTTTCCAAAACTGTTTATTAGACAGGATTCAGAGAATTTTTTGTGGGATTTCTCTGTGTCTTTGTGTGAGGATCCTGGTGCAAGATCTTTTTACAGTCGCCCCTCGAAATCTATGACTATTTGACGCTTCATGAAGTTGACACCATCGGATGCAAGTTGTATCATTCTCTCAGTCGAAAACAAACCATGGAGAAATGAAAAATGGCCAAGACAGCGAGGGCAAATGCGCGGCCGACGCCAGAGGTGAAAGAAAAGGCAAAGTCGATCCTGAAAGAGCTGCCCGCCAGGGGCGCTATATAGACAAATTAACTACATCTGAAAGGTGCTAAATCACAAATCAAGATCTGACCCCATGAGTTCACATTTTCTGAATCTGCGGGAAAAATTCAACATGTTGAAAGGGAAAATCCTGAATGATTGCATAGTTGTAGATCCAAGAGTCTGCTCGGGAAAGCCTGTTATTCGCGGAACCCGCATCATGGTTAAGAACATCCTCGGGATGGTGGCAGGGGGATATACGGTTGAAGACATACGGAACGCCTATCCTGAACTGAGCCGGGAATCCATACAGTCTGCGTTAGAATACGCAGCCATGGTCGTTGACGAACAACAGGTCGTCAATGCCTGACAAATAATTACACATACTTCTGGACCAAAATATTCCTGTGGCTGTTGCCGGCTGGCTGCGCGACAGGTGCCCAAGCTGGACCGTTAATCATGTAAAGGAGCTTGGTTATGCCGGAAAATCGGATGCCTTTCTTTACAAGTGGGCCATGGAGTACAAGGCTATTGTGGCCACCTATGACGAGGATTTTGCAGACGCAAGGATGTATCCATTGGGCGCTCACTGTGGTGTGATTCGTCTACGCGTATGGCCGACAACCATTGAGCAGACTCAAAAGGC
>CAYPDL010000165.1:0-7035 GCA_964409475.1 uncultured Desulfobacteraceae bacterium
CAAAAGGGACTCTTGCCCCTTTCAGGGTCTATAACTTCTGCCAGCAATTCTCATTTTGCGATTAAGATGCTCCGTATTTCCCGTTCCAGTGTCGCCGTAAGGCGATTTCAGCGCCTCACGGCCCCACTACAAACCTAAAAAAGCCAAGCCAAGGTCAAAATGAGAATTGCTGAACTTTTGCTTGTCACATAGTCCAATAAACCGTATCATGTTTTTCGTCAGGGGGTGCATTCAGAAAGGACACAATCTTACCTGAACCAAAATCCATCCATATGCTTTTTTGCGAACGCATTGGATTGGAGAATGAAGAGATGAATTGCTTTGATGCCTGAATCCAGTAACGCATCAGCTTCTGGGCCTGTTTCAGGTCTCTGCCGATCCGGAGACAACTATCCAACACCCAGGATTTAGTTTCACAGACATGGGAGGTTCATCAGGGATGGCAAAGAAGACGTTTTCCAGAACAATCGATGAAATAAATCAGAAGATCAAAAAGGGCCAGGTCGTTGTGGTGACGGCCAATGAAATGACGGACATCGTCAAAAAAAAGGGACCTGAAAAGGCGGCCCGTGAAATTGACGTGGTCACCACCGGAACCTTCTCCCCCATGTGTTCGTCCGGGGCCTTCATCAACTTCGGGCATACCAAGCCCGGCATCAAGGCATCCCAGGTGTGGCTGAACGACGTCCCTGCCTATGCCGGCATCGCCGCTGTTGACGCGTATATCGGGGCCACCGAACCCCGTGAAGACGACCCGTTGAACAGGGTCCATCCGGGACAGTTCAAGTATGGGGGCGGGCATGTGATCCAGGACCTGGTGGCAGGCAAGAAGGTGGAATTGAGAGCCACCGGCTATGGAACCGACTGCTATCCGAGACACGAGGTCAGGAAGAAGGTAACCATCGAGGACCTTCCCTACGCGGTATTGCTGAACCCCAGGAACGCCTACCAGAACTACAATTGCGCCATCAACCTGACCAGCAAGACCATCTATACTTATATGGGGGTATTGAAGCCGAACGCAGGAAACGCCAACTATGCCACATCCGGGCACTTGAGCCCCCTCTTCAATGACCCTTATTACCTGACGATCGGTCTGGGCACACGGATCTTTCTGGGCGGCGCCAAAGGGCATGTCATAGGTCCCGGGACCCAGCACAATCCCCATGCCCCCCGGGGCAAAAACGGTGTTCCCTTGAGCGCGGCCGGCACCCTCATGGTCATGGGAAATCTGAAGGAGATGGATCCCAGATGGATTGTGGGGGTCAGCATCCTGGGATACGGCTGCTCCCTTGCAGTGGGGCTTGGCGTGCCGATCCCCATCCTCAATGCGGATATGGCCCGTTATACAGGGGTTTCCGATGAAGAGATCTACACCCAGATTATCGACTATGGAGACGATTATCCGAAAGGCGAGGCGACCAAGTTGGGCCAGGTGAGCTATGCGGAGTTGAAGAGCGGGTTGATCAATTTCAACGGTCAGGAGGTTTCCACAGTGCCCATCTCTTCGTATCTCAGGGCCCTCGAGACCGCAACGATACTCAAGGAGTGGATAGAAAAGGGAGAATTTCTGCTGACGCACCCCCAGGAGATGCTGCCGAGCGTGCCCCCGCCAGAGGGCATACGCCCCTCTGATCAATAAGGGGCGGGCGATCCTTGGCTCTCCAGGACCTTCCGGATCACGCCCGCGGCATGGTCCACGTCATTATAGGCGATATGGTAGTTGGTCACTGCCCTCAATTGCCGCGGCCCGGTGGGCAGCAGCAAGACGCCCTCCCTGGCGAGATGTTCTGCCAGGGCCGCCGATGAAAAACCGGGCTGCGTAATATCTATGTATATGATATTGGTTTGGACCCTCCCCGGATCGACTGAAAGTCCCTCTACGTCCACAAGTCCTTCAGCCAGCCGGTGGGCGTTGTTGTGATCTTCACTTAGGCGGTCGATCATCTCGGTCAGGGCGACAATGCCGGCGGCGGCAATTACGCCGGCCTGGCGCATGCCGCCCCCCACCACCTTCCGGGCCCGCCGGGCTTCTCTGATGAAGTCGCGGGTTCCACATACGACGGAACCGACCGGCGCGGCCAGCCCCTTGCTCAGGCAGAATGTCACAGAGTCCGCTTCCGAGACCAGATCCGATGCGTCCACGCCCAGGGCCACGGCCGCGTTAAAGATGCGGGCCCCGTCCACGTGGATCTTGAGATCATGCCGACGGGCGATCTCTCCGACACCCCTCATATATTCAGGGGTCAGCGGGCTCCCGCTGCACCGGTTGTGGGTATTTTCGAGCACGATCAGTCGCGTTCTCGGAAAATGGATATTGTCCGGCCGTATGGCCTCTTCTATGTGCCCAAGATCCAGGGTCCCGTCAGGTTGATTGGGGAGGGTCCGGGGATGGATCCCGCCGAGGGCCGCGCTCCCCCCCTGCTCGTAAAAGAAGGTATGGGATCGATCCCCCAAAAGGACCTCATCGCCGCGACCGCAATGGATCAGGAGGCTGACCAGGTTTCCCATGGTCCCGCTCACGACAAAGAGGGCCGCCTCCTTGCCCAGACGTTCCGCGGCCATTTCCTCCAACCGGTTGACGGTCGGGTCCTCCCCGAACACGTCGTCGCCCACCTCCGCCTCGGCCATAGCGCGGCGCATGGCCGGCGTCGGCCGGGTAATCGTATCAGACCGTAGGTCTATCCGACGCATCCGCTTATTTCCTTTCCCGAGCTACCGCTAATAGACATCCACCCCCTGGACCGCCCCGCCGCCGAATTGGGACATGGTCTCGGCCGCGATGGTCAGTCCGGCCTTCAGGTGGTCTTCATCAATGCCCGGCACCGCATAGGCGTAGAAGAGGACGTTTTGGGTATCGTCCGTGACACGGGTCTTTTCATCTGCCCCCTGGCACAGCACGCAGACGATCTCCTTTTCATCTCTGAGGACGATTTCGCCGGCCCTGGTTTCAAAAACCTGGCCGCCCATCCCCCGACACGTCTCTCCCGCACCTGCCACGTCCAGGGTGAGGCCCCCGTCAAAACGATCAAAATCGGTCACCGCCACGAGGATGCCGGCGCACATCTCGGCCATGAAATGGGCGTCCACCATGAGATTATACCTGGGGAATCCGCTGTTGACCGTCCTCTTGAGATGCGCGGGCAGGGGACATTCAAAACCGAACCCTTTGAAAAACCGGTCATAGGTCTCGATCCGTCCGGTGATCTCCTGGAGCGTCTCACGCCGGCGCATCTTGCGGAGCAGCTTCCGCTTGTGCTGATCAAAGCCGGGAGGGTTCGGAAAATTCCCACACCCGGATATGAGCGTTAGGCCGAAGGCAAGGCCCGGATACCGCTTTTTGTATGCAGATGATTTGGAGAAACTGAGACTGGGCTCCATTGAAACCTCCTTTGGTGGATTGGCGCGACCTCTGTATTCCTCTGCCATGCCGGATTATATCAGGGCTGAGCGGCAGTGACGGCGGTCTCCATCTGATTCAGGACCCGCCTGATCGTGGGTCCGTGGTAGAGCATGGCAACATGGCAGACCGGATCGGTCAATTCCTCTCTCCATCCGGATGGGGGCTTGAGGGACTCTGCAGGGAGGACCATATTGTCTACCGGCGAGTGGAAGGCAATGCAGGGCACCTCGGAAGAGACCTGCTTGGCTTCCAGTTCCCGGATCAGAGGACCGCCGCAGGCCAGGCTCTTAGCCAGATGTCCGATCCCGAAGACGACCATCTTACTCCCCCCGTAGGGTGTCCCCAACGTAATGAGGGCCTTCACAGGAGGACCCTGGGAAACATCATTTCTTGCGGCATAGGCCTTTGCCAGAAGACCGCCCATACTATGCCCCACCAGGACGATGCCTTCTCCCGGAAAGTTGCGGCTGGTCTCCATGATCCGCTGTTCCAGTTGCCCGCAGATCTCCTGGAAGTCGGGACGGAGGCTCTTGTAATTGAAGGCATAAAACCTCTTGTATCCCGCCCGTCTCAGCCACCCCCTGAACCGTATCCAGGCGCTGGCATTGTGATACAGGCCATGGATCAGGATCACCGGCGGAGAGGAGACGCTCACCCCGGGAACCGGGCGCCAGAGGTTTCTGACCAGGGCGAGCGGGTAGCACCCGATCGCCAGGATATGGCTCAGTACGCTTGAAACAAACCCCCTCAGTATCCAACTGGTGGTCCTCCCGTTGGATATCCGGGCCAGCTCATCCTTATACGCCGAATTGGCCGTCTCGTACCAGAAGAGGATGTATGTGGCCAGGGGGAAAAAGAGAAAGACAGTGATCAAAATCAGAAAAAGAATGACTATCATGAGGAGTTCCTCTTTCGCTCTTCAGTCCACAGATTACCCCAATGAAACAAAAGAAAAGAAGGGTTTCATGGGGCAGGCCCAGATTTCACAGATACCAATCCCTCAATCCCTCAATTCCTCAATTCCTGAATCCTACACCGTGTAAAGCATGACCAGACACCGGGTCGGCTCATTGGACAGGCTCTTGAGCATGTGGGGGATATCCGAATTGAAATGGATGCATTCCTCTTTTTTGAGGACATGGATCTTCCCCCCAAGGGTCAATTCCAGGTCGCCTGCCATGACATAGATGAATTCCTCGCCTTCATGCCGGTATTCCACCGGTTTGTGGGCATGTTGAGAGGCGATCGTCACCATAAAGGCGCGCAAATGACTTTTCTCGGCCCCGGGCGTAAGGGTCTGGTAGGAATAACTGCGGGTGCGTTTGACAAAGGCCTGAACGCGCTGATCTTTGATGGCGGCCTGTTCTTCTTTATGAAGGAACGTCCCCGGATCGACCCCCAGGGCCCCTGCAAGGCGCACCAGAAAACTCACGGGCGGGGAAATATCACCCGATTCCACCTGGGCGATGAAGTCCGGGGTCTGACCGGTCGCCTCTGCCAGGTTCTCCAGCGACCATCCCTGGGCCTCCCTCAGCTTTCCGATTTTCTCTCCGAACCCGGAAACTTTCGTCTGGACACCCTTATCATATGTCAGGGCATCCGCCAGTTGCCGCATCACCGTCTTCTTGGCCCGGGCAGTAAGGAGCGGCACAAAGGTCTTGGCATCCGCCACAATCCCCAGGTCCGCCACCCGGAAGATGGGCGCATCGGGGTCACGATTGATGGCAACGACGGTTTTGGCCTCGGTAATGCCTGCGGTGTACTGGACCGCTCCTGAGGCGCCAATGGAAAAAAGGAGATTCGGCCTTACCGTCTTGCCCGTCTGCCCGATCATCCGCTCTTCCTCCACCCAGTGATCCAGCACCGGGGGCCGGGTTGCCCCCACCTCGCCGCCAAGGGCCGCAGCCAGTTCTCTGACCAGTCCGAAACTCTCCATGGTCCCCATACCGGCACCGCCGACAACCACCGTTTTGGCGGTTTCCAGCCTCAAACGCCCAGTCGGTTCGGGCGAAGAGGAGAGAAGCGTCAGTTCTTTCTTTTCATGAGGCGCCTCCACCTGTATCCGTTCAACCGCCCCCGGCTCGCCAGGGATATCCACCGGAGAAGACACATGGGGCTGAACCGTGGCAAACCCGGTAACGCTCTGGCTTGAAAAGGTGATTTCAGCCATGATCTGACCGCCCCAGGCAGGGCACTCCCCCACGATCCCCGCTTCATCGATCCGGAGATCCGCACAGTCGGCAATCAACCCCCCATTCCGGATCCGGGCCGTTCGGGCGGCCAGTTCCCTTCCAAAATCGGTGAGGGGAAACAAGACCAGCATGGGACCGCGTTTCCCTGCCAGATCTGCCAGTGCCCTTGAATAGACATCAGACTCCGGCAGGCTGAAGGCACTGTTTTCAAGGAGGTAAATCAGATCTGCGCCGTGGTCGATCCACTCTCTTTCTGCATCGTCTATTGAAACGTAGGACCCGGTCAACCGCGAGTCTATGGGGGTATCTCCCGGCGGACACAGACAGACCACAGCGGCCTTCCCCCCGACGCGCCGGGACAACTCCCGCGCCTTGGCCAGCACATTGAGGCTGAATCCGAACAACCTTTTATCTCTCAGGTCCCCGAAGACCCAGATATCTTTGGTGAGGTTCATAGTCATAGGTAATTGAGGAGCAAGGCGTCAGGCGCAAGGCAAATAAGTGCTGAGTGTGAAGTGTGAAGTTAAAAGTTGAAATCGGAATTCTTCCTCTTATAACTTTAGGCATTTTAAACTCGTAACTCCAAACTTCAATAATCCACTATCCAGCCCTACCCGATCATCCCGGCCTCGCTCAGTCGCTTCATAAGTTCATCTGCCTGTTCCAGGGGGCTCCCATTTAAAAATTCACAGTTTTTCTGATGGGTTACCCTTGAAATAGACCGGACCCGTGTGGGAGACCCGCCATCGCCCACCTGTTCCCGGGATAGGCCCAGGTCACTCAGATTCCAGAATGTTATCTTCTGTTCTTCAAAGACCGGACCGATTCTCGCCAGGTCAATGTCCCTCGGCTGAATGGTCCCTGGATGGATGGTGAGCGCCGCTGGGAAAGCGATCTCAAACCGCTCGGTAAAGTGGTCCGCAATCCGTTCAACCTGAAGACCACCGTCCACAGTCTCGATCGAATGAACCAGGCCCACCATTGGGATATCCAGGAGAACCGAGGTCTGGGGGCCAACCTGTCCGGTGTCGCTGTCGGCTGTCCGCGTTCCGAACAGGACCAAATCAAAAGGGCTCAGTTTCCGTATGGCGGCAGCCAATACGGTAGAGGTCGCAAGGGTGTCCGACCCGGCAAAGGCCGGGTCACAGGCCAGGACACCCCGATCGACGCCCATTGCCAGTGTCTCAGCAAGGGTGGACAGGGTCGACTCAGGCCCCATGGAGAGTGCGGTCACCGTGCCGCCCCGGGCTTCTCTCAAGGAAAGGGCCGTCTCAATGACAGGCCTGTCAAATGGATTCACTTCCACCGAATCGTAAGAGCGAAGCGCGCCTCCCGAGCCCGCGGTCATGCTGACCGACTTCATGCATACGATGATATTCATACTTCCCCAATCACCCCATCAGCCCCCTGGCAATGACCATCCGGTGCACCTCGGAGGTC
>CAYPDL010000166.1:0-7004 GCA_964409475.1 uncultured Desulfobacteraceae bacterium
ATCCTGAGATGTGACGTCCTGGCACGGGGCGTGGTTGCCGCGGCCCGGAAGACAGGGATTCGGCTTCCCCTGATCGTAAGGATGGAGGGGACCAATGTGGAAGAGGGACGGGCGATTCTCAGGGAGTCCGAGCTGAAATTTTTTGTAGCGAGGAATCTGGCCGAGGCGGCCGTTCTGGTAGCGAAGCAGGTCTCTTGAATCGGGATTCAGAGATTGGGGGATGCTGGAATTGAGGAATTTAGGGATTGAGGAACGGCAAGGCGCGAAATCATGAGCATATTGGTCGATGAACATACCAGGGTCGTTGTGCAGGGCATTACAGGCCGCGAAGGGGCATTTCATACCAAGCGAATGCTGGAATACGGGACCGTGGTCGCGGCAGGCGTAACACCCGGCAAGGGCGGCAATGAGTTTGAAGGGGTGCCTGTATTCAACACGGTCAAACAGGCTTTAGCGCAGGAAGGCGTCAATGTCTCCTGTATTTTTGTGCCCCCCCCGTTTGCAGCAGACGCCATTATTGAATCGGCCTCTGCAGGGCTGGATCTCATTGTATGTATCACCGAAGGCATCCCCGTGCTCGACATGGTCAAGGTGGCCGGGTTCCTGCGGAATCGAAAATCGGTCCTCATCGGGCCTAATTGTCCCGGAATTATCTCACCGGGAAAAACCAAGGTGGGGATCATGCCTGGCCCCATTCACACTCCAGGCCCCATGGCGGTCATATCGAGAAGCGGCACCCTGACCTACGAGGTCGTGGATCAATTGACACGTGTCGGACTCGGTCAGTCGACCTGTATCGGCATCGGGGGAGATCCCATCATCGGGACGACCTTTATAGACCACCTGAAACGATTTAGGGAAGATAGTGAAACCAAAGGCGTTGTCATGATCGGAGAGATCGGCGGCACTGCGGAGGAAGAGGCTGCTGATTACATTCGTGAGACATTCGACAAGCCGGTTATCGCCTTCATCGCCGGTCAGACCGCCCCTCCAGAGAGGCGGATGGGGCATGCGGGGGCCATCATTTCGGGAGGGCAGGGCAGGGCCAAAGACAAAATCAAGGCCCTCCAGGCCGCCGGCATTACAGTAGCCATGGATCTCGGGACCCTTGGCAAAACGGTTCAGGAAGTCATGGAAAAGGCCTGATATGAGCATATAGCTATCTTGACTCCGACTATTCATGGTGTTATTATTATAGATATGTACCATAATGAACCGGAGCAGGAATAAGATGGAAAAAGTGCTGAGTATTACGGCCCGACTCAAAGACAAGAAACGAAAAGAACAGGTTGAGGAATATCGAGACCGATTTGAGGCCATACAGCGGGTCGTGCAATGCTCTGCATGCCAGTATAAATGTGCCATGTGCAACCGACATATAGATCGATCCGATCCATCGAATCCTCCGCCATCCTCCCCGACCGAATTTAGTCTATGTGAAAGCTGCCGCTCCGAATTTGAGGCATTCATGCAGGCATCCCAAGAAGGGCAGGTCGAACCTGATGTCTTTTGGCACAACAACGAATGGATCGAACTCTGGACATGCTGGATCGATTACCAGCGCTCGATCAATAATTTCAGGAATTCTTTTGATTTCAATGAAATGACGGAGTAAGTCAAGGAATAACATTAAAGGACCAACCCCTGAGTGGACCGATGTAAACAGGGTTTTTTTAAGTGGGAGGTAGCGCAATGTTTGGGATAGGCATGCCGGAATTGATCATTATTTTGATCATCATTCTGATCATTTTCGGGGCGGGTAAACTACCTGAAATCGGCAGCGGTATCGGTAAAGGAATCAAGAATTTCAAGAAGGCAACGAACGAAGCCAAAGAGGAAATCCCCGCTCCCAGCGACAACGACAAAGACAAGAAATCAGAGGGCGAGGCATAAATAAGTAGGCCTGCACGGGTCACAGAAAACGCAGTTGCCATTGCCGTAAGGCAGGCTATGCCCTCAACCCAAAAAGATGAAATAACTACCGGCACCAAAAATCCCCAACAACTACATTTGACGCCGATCTACAGACCTGCCAAAAAATTTTGTTGTTTTTTTGCGACAGGGCCTTGACCAATAAAGCACTAAAAGGGGATATCTTCCTCTGGCACATCTATTGGCTCTTCTGTTGGGCTCCGTTGGCTTTTGGGCTGAACATCGCCTCCTCTCGCACCGGAATCCAACATCTGCAGTACCTGCGCAATAATCTCAGTCGTCCATCGTTTATTGCCATCTTGGTCTTGCCAGGATCTTGTTTGCAGTCTCCCTTCAACATAGACCTGACTTCCCTTGTGGAGATACTCGCCGCAGATTTCTCCGAGACGCTCCCATGCAACGATCCGATGCCATTCTGTATTTTCCTGTTTTTCACCGGTATTCTTGTCTTTCCATTCCCTTGACGTTGCAATCGGAAAATTGGCGACCGCTGCTCCATTGGGCGTGTACCTAATTTCAGGGTCTTTTCCCAACCTCCCAATCAGGATCACCTTGTTTATTCCCGCCATCTTGTGCCCTCCTTGTTTCCGGTTCAGGGGAGTTGAAACTTCAATTGTGTATTTTTGATTTTCATAGCATAATGAACAGATCCAGGTCAAAGGCATTTATCATAAATGTTAACCCGTTGCGGCTTACCGTCTTTGTGTGGGGCACTAAAAAACATGCATTCCCTATTGACGGAAGCGCTTTAAAGGGTTAAGCTCTTGTTTCAAAAGAATAATTCACTTGTCTCGGCAACAATGCAATACATCATCAGGATGCCTGACTGTGCCATGCCGGGCTCCCTGACAGATGCCAAGGAAAACAGATGCTCAAGGTGATACCCCTGGGAGGACTGGGAGAGATCGGTCTTAATATGATGGTTGTCGAGCAGGGCACTGACCTCCTGGTCATTGATGCAGGCCTGATGTTCCCGGATGACTACATGCCGGGCGTCGATCTCGTCATCCCTGATTTTACCTATCTGAAGGAAAATGAGGAGAAGCTCAAGGGAATCATCCTCACCCATGGCCACGAAGATCATATCGGGGCCGTCCCCTTTTTTCTCAGGAACTTCTCCGTCCCCGTGTTTGGCACCGGCTTCACGCTGGGTCTCCTGGCAGAAAAACTCAAGGAGCATTATCTGATCAATAAGGCCGATCTTCGTCAGATAAGACCTGGAGATGTCACCCGTATCGGCCCATTCCAGGTGGAATACATCCGTGTCAACCACAGTATTGTGGACGGGGTGGGCCTTGCCATCGAGACATCCGAAGGGATACTCCTTCATTCCGGTGACTTCAGGATCGATCCCACGCCCGTGGACGCCCAGTTCACGGATTTGATCCGTTTTGCCCATTTCGGGGAAAAGGGGGTGCTGGCTTTCTTTTCCGATTCCACCAATGCAGAAAAGGAAGGGTACACGCTCAGCGAAAAGGACGTCAAAAAGACGCTGACAGACCTATTTCAAACCTCCCGAGGGAGGCTGATCGTTGCCAGTTTTGCCTCCAATATCACCCGGATCCAGCAGGTGGTATCGTTAGCCGACAAATTCCACCGCAAGGTGGTTTTTAACGGAAAAAGCATGATCACCAATGTGGGCATCGCCAGGCAGCAGGGATTTATCCACCTGCCCGAGGATATTGAAATCAGTGAAAACCAGATCAGCCAGCTTCCCGATGAAAAGCTCGTGGTCATCACCACCGGGAGCCAGGGAGAGCCCATGTCCGCCCTCACCCGCATGGCCGAGCGGAGGCACAAGGGAATTAAGATAAAGGGCGGCGACACCATCATCCTTTCATCAAGGTTCATACCCGGCAATGAAAAGGCCATTACCTCTGTCATCAACAGGCTCTACCGGTTAGGAGCGGATGTGGTCTATGAAAAGGTCTCCGACATTCATACCTCCGGGCATGCCAAGAGGGAGGAACTGAAATGCATGCTGAGTCTGGTAAAGCCCCGCTATTTTGTGCCTATCCATGGTGAATACCGGCATATGGTAAAGCACGCCCAGATCGCCCTGGAGATGGGGATGGCCGATGACCACGTCCTGATTGCTGAAGATGGAGACGTCATCTGTTTTGAGGATGGCAGGATGCAACTGGACGGTCCTGTGACCTCGGGCAAGATCCTTGTGGATGGGAAAGGGGTCGGTGATATCGGCGAAATCATCCTGAAAGAGAGGAGAAAACTGAGCAGACATGGGATGGTGGTGATCCTCCTGGTAGTGGATGCAGAGACAGGGGAGACCATTTATGGACCGGAAATCATCTCACGGGGCTTTGTATTTGAGGAGCAGGGACGATTTATCCTTGAAGACGCAGAATGTATCGTGTTAGAGGTGCTTGACGAACTGGAGCGCCCCTCACCGATGGACTGCAGCGCGGTGGAATCGGAAATTGGGAGGAGACTGAAACGATTTTTCTATAATGTGATCGAACGAAGTCCTCTGATAACACCGGTCATCATTGCTATTTAGGGGACAACCATCGAGAGGTTGAGAAACCCGGGGAGAAGAAATGTAACCTTGAACCCCTGAACCTTTGAACCTCTGAACCCGTGAACGGTTACAAATGAAGCAGAGAAAAAACCTGTCCAACAAATCCAATGCCAAATGTCAAGCGGACAGACAAGCGCATCCCCTGAAAAAGGAGATCGCAGGGCTTGTCTTACTGTTGCTGGCCATCCTTTTCGCCGGCAGTCTCCTGTCGTATCATCCCGAAGACAAGCTTTTCTGGAATGTAACCGGGCCGGTTGGCAAGGCCCATAACCTGTTCGGGGCCGTTGGCTCTCATCTGGCCGGCACCCTGGTTGACCTACTCGGGTTCTCCTCTTTCTGGCTGGCAATCACGCTCCTTGCCCTCGCCTTTATGACGTTCCGAGGTCGCACCCTCGCGTCCCCCTTCCTGAACCTCATTGCTATACTCGCCCTGCTAGCCTCTTTTTCCGCCATTCTAAATCTGCAGTTTCCCGGCGACGTAGCCTTCCGGGGAGGGAAAACGCCGGCCGGCGGGCTGGTGGGGCTGCATCTGGCTGGATGGGCTCAGGACGTCCTGAACCATTTCGGGGCCTATGTCTTTCTCGCGACCGTATTTCTCGTTTCGCTCATGCTGGTCACCCATCTCTCCCTGGGCCGGGCCTTTTCAAGTCTGGGGCTGTGGATTTTCAGCATGCTGAGACGGATCAGGGATATGGCGACCAAGATACGGGAGAGGAAAAAGCGGACCCGAAAAACCAAGATGGCGCACCACAAGATTACATCAAGGCCTAAGGTCACCATTGTAGACCCGGCACCGACAGAGGACACATCGCCTCAGCAGGAGCGATTCCCTTTCATGAATGTTGCCGGAGAATTCAAACTCCCGTCTCTGGATCTGCTGAGAGATCCCCCGGAGCAGAAAAATATCCATGTTCAGAGGGAAACACTCGAAATGAACGCCCGGCGTCTTGAGAGAAAGCTGTCGGATTTCGGGGTTGAAGGGGAGGTCGTTGAAATACTCCCAGGACCGGTGATTACCATGTACGAATACAAGCCTGCCCCCGGGGTCAAGATCAGCAAGGTGGCCAACCTCTCCGATGACCTGGCCCTGACCCTCAGGGCCCAGAGCATCCGGATCGTGGCCCCCATACCGGGCAAGGCCGCCATCGGCATCGAAATCCCCAACAATCAGCGGGAAGTGGTCTATCTGAAAGAGATCCTCTCCAGCGCCACTTACAAGAATTCCAAACACAAACTCGCCATCGCCCTGGGCAAGGACATCACCGGGGCTGCGGTCGTTGCAGATCTGACAAAGATGCCCCATCTCTTAGTGGCCGGGGCCACCGGCACCGGAAAGAGCGTTTCCATCAATACCATGATCGAGAGCCTCCTCTTCAAGGTCTCGCCGGACATGGTCCGATTCCTCATGATCGATCCCAAAAGGATCGAGCTTTCCACCTATCAGGACATCCCTCACCTCCTTCACCCGGTCGTGACCCAGCCGAAGGATGCGACCAAGGCCCTTCGGTGGGCGGTCGAAGAGATGGAAAGGCGCTACATGCTCTTGTCGGACAGGGGGGTGAGAAACATCGAGACCTACAACAGGAAAATTGTGGGCGGGACGACAACCATGTCTGGGGGCACCTCAAAGGGGCTCGACAGGACACTCCCCTATATCGTCATTATCATCGACGAATTGGCCGACCTGATGATGGTGTCGTCCAAAGAGGTGGAAGAATCCATCACGCGACTGGCCCAGATGGCCCGCGCTGCCGGCATCCACTTGATTATCGCCACCCAACGCCCCTCGGTCAATGTCCTGACAGGCATCATAAAGGCCAACTTCCCGACACGTCTCTCTTTTCAAGTCTCGTCCAAGGTGGACTCCAGGACCATTCTGGATACAAATGGCGCAGAACATCTCTTGGGCGACGGGGATATGCTCTTCATGCCGCCCGGAGTGGGCCGGCTCATGAGAATTCATGGGGCCTACGTCTCTGAAGAGGAGGTCAGGGCCGTTACAGACTTCCTGAAGCAGCAAAAAAGGCCTGATTATGATTCCACCATCCTTTCACACATTGCCAGCAATGAAGAGAAGGAACAGGAAGAACTGGAATTGGATGAAAAATACGAGGAGGCCATTAATCTTGTCTCCAAAACCGGCCAGGCCTCCATCTCCATGCTGCAACGCAAATTGAGGGTGGGGTACAACCGGGCCGCCAGGATGATCGAGGTCATGGAAACACAGGGCGTTGTCGGCCCATCGGATGGGGTACGGCCGCGGGATGTTTACGGCAGAAAGGTGGAGTGAAATGATAAAACGGCTGATCATGTTCCTTGTTCTGACCGCTTTCTTTCAAGGCATTTCCATCGCCGATGAGAGTCTGACCACTATCCTGGAGGGCATCCAGAAGACCTACGGCCCCCTTCCGGGCCTTTCCGTGCCCTACACCCGGGAGGTCATCACCCGGTCAATGAACATGTTGGGAGGCCAGGCCAGTGGAGATATGGCATCGGGCAGGCTCTACTTCAGACACCCCCATTTTCTGAGGCT
>CAYPDL010000167.1:0-6796 GCA_964409475.1 uncultured Desulfobacteraceae bacterium
ATTGAGTTTTAGTCGTCCCGTATAGACGTATCATGCCAAATTTATTGAAATGATACCCTAATGAAGGGTGCGAAACTTTAGTCTATAACATTATAAATAATGGATCTTAATCAGCCTTCCAGAAGCACAATGCATCTGGAATTATGGAATGATGGGACAATGGGAAGAACAAGGAAGGTATCGTTTTTAAGAACAGACAGAACTCCTTTAAGCCCATGATTCCATGCTTCCAATATTTCATTATTCCGATTGGAGCGAAGCCCCTAAGGCTCGCTCGCCTCCCCAACATCCATAACTCGGAAACCTACCAGTTCTATCTCCGATCATCTCTACGTGAAACGGATTGCCAGGGATTGCCTGCTGCCGTTTCTTTCGTCTTGACTATAGGATTCAATTGGATTAAACAAATGAGTTCAATTTACTCAGGAAAATCCTTTCAAAGCGAAACTGCCCATATGAACGGAATAGATATGACTACAGGCAAAGCAAGCTCAATCGTAGAAGAAAGAACAAACAAGGCCGGAAGACTACAGTCCGATGGGGTTAACCTCTACCCCGCAGGGTATGCCATCGACATCACGATCACATCATCCGAAGCAAAAGATCGATTTGAACCCATGGACGCCGAGACCCTGGAACAGGAAGTCCTGTCGTTCACCATAGCCGGGAGGATCATCGCGCGACGGGATTTCGGAAAGGCATCCTTCATTCACCTCAAGGACAGAAAGGGCCGGATCCAGGCGTACATCAGAAAAGACAAGGTGAGCCCCGAAGACTTCAACGTGTTTAAACTGATGGACATCGGAGATTTTATCGGCCTCAGGGGCAAATTTTTTAAGACCCGGACCGGCGAACTGACGCTCCTGGCTGATGGTCTCACCCTCTTATCCAAGTCGATGTTGCCCCTCCCTGAAAAATGGCACGGCCTGACGGATGTGGAGACCCGATACCGACAGCGATATCTCGATCTGATCATGAACGACCCGGTAAAAGAGGTCTTTGTGTTGAGGAGCCGAATTATCCAGGCCATCCGGGCCTTTTTTGTTGAGAAGGATTTCCTCGAGGTGGAGACGCCCATGATGCAGCCCATACCCGGGGGCGCAACGGCCAGGCCGTTCAAGACCTATCATAACGCACTCGGAATGGATCTGTACCTGAGAGTTGCTCCGGAGCTTTATCTCAAGCGGTTGGTGGTGGGCGGCCTGGAAAGGGTCTTTGAAATCAACCGGAATTTCAGGAACGAAGGGATTTCCATCAAGCATAACCCCGAGTTCACCATGCTGGAGTTTTATATGGCGTATGCCACCTATGAAGACCTGATGGCCCTGACTGAATCTCTTTTTAACAATGTCCTGCGCCAGATCTTTGGCCGGACCGTCATCTCATACCAGGGCAAGGATATCGATTTTACGCCCCCCTGGACCAGGATCTCCCTTTTTGACGCATTGAGAGAGCTGGGAGGGGTCAGCGATGAGATCCTGCAGAAGAGAGAGTATGCCTTTGAGGCGGCCTCTCAGTATGATATCAACGTGTCCACCTCAGAGAGCCACGGACAGATTCTGACAAAACTCTTTGATCACTTGGTGGAGCCGCGACTGATCCATCCGACCTTTGTCACCGGTTATCCCACTGAGGTTTCTCCATTGTCAAGGCGCAACGACCAAAACCCGGATATCGTGGACCGCTTCGAACTCTTCATAGGCGGAAAGGAGATTGCAAATGCCTTCAATGAATTGAATGATCCGACGGACCAAAGGGAAAGGTTCCAGAAGCAGGTAGCACTTAGGGATGAAGGGGACAAAGAGGCGCAGTTCATGGATGCAGATTATGTCACGGCCCTGGAATACGGGATGCCCCCGACGGCGGGGGAAGGCATCGGGATTGACAGGGTGGTCATGCTCTTGACCGACTCGCCATCCATAAGGGATGTCATCCTTTTTCCCCAGATGAGATCAAAATTGGAAAATTAGGGATTGAGGAATTCAGGAATAAAGGGATTGTATTCAAGGACACATCCAATTCCTCAATTCGCTAATTCGCAATTCCTAAATTGGGGCGTCGATGTTTGAACTCTTTCTCGGAATAAAATACCTCAAGGCCAAACGAAAGCAACGGTTCATATCCGTCATTACCATTATTTCCATACTGGGCGTCATGGTGGGGGTGATGGCCCTTATTGTGGTCCTTTCGGTGATGAACGGCTTCCGGGCGGACCTGATGTCCAAGATCCTGGGGGTCAACTCCCACGTGCTGGTCCTGAACCTCGGCGGCCCTTTCAGCTATTACCGTCAGGTCGAGCAGGATGTCGGCAGGGAAGAAGGGGTTGTTGCCGTTACTCCGTTTATTTTTACCCAGGTCATGCTCAACAATGCGGGGAATGTATCCGGTGCGGTCTTGAGGGGCATTGATCCTGACAGTGCAGGTGCGGTGATCGGCTTCAAAGACATGATCAAAAATGGGTCGCTCTCTTCCCTGGCAGGGAACGTGGATGATTTCCCGGCCATCATCATCGGGAGTGAGCTTGCCAAACGGATAGGTGCCCACATCGGAAGCGTGGTAACCGTCATCTCGCCGGAGGGGAAATTGACTCCTCTGGGAAGGACTCCGAACACCCAAAGATTCAAGGTCTCGGCTATATTTGATTCGGGCATGTATGAATACGACGCCTCCATGATCTACCTCTCTCTGACAGAGGCCCAGGATTTTCTGGCCATCGGCGACAAGGTCACCGGGATAGAGGTCAGGGTAAAGGACGTCTACCAGGCAGACAGGATAGCGAAGGCCATTCAGGAGCGGCTGGGATACCCCTTCTGGACCAAAGACTGGAAGGTCATGAACCGGAGCCTTTTTTCTGCGCTCAAGCTTGAAAAGCTGACCATGTTTATCATCTTGACCATGATCGTGCTGGTGGGGGCCCTCAATATCATCAGCACCCTCGTCATGGTAGTCATGGAGAAAACAAGAGATGTGGCCATTCTGAGGGCCATGGGCGCTTCTGCCAAGAGCATCATGTCCATTTTTATGTTTCAGGGCCTCCTTGTGGGTGTGGTCGGCACCATCGCCGGCCTTGCCTGCGGCCTGGGCATATGCCAGTTGCTGGCCAAGTACAAATTTATCAGCCTTCCCTCGGATGTGTATTATATATCCACGCTGCCGGTCCAGGTGGAGGCTGCGGATGTATCATTTGTTGCCGGCGCCGCAGTGGTCATATCGTTTTTAGCCACCCTGTATCCATCCTGGTATGCCTCCAGATTGAATCCTGTGGAGTCTTTCAGGTATGAATAATCAGAAGGTCACGGAAGTCTCCGATTCCCCCATGTTGAGGCTCGAGGATGTATTCAAGTCCTTTCATAGCCATGGGGAGGTTATCGAGATCTTGAAGGGGATTGACCTGGTGATTTATCCAGGGGACAGCATGGCGGTCATGGGCGCGTCCGGGGTGGGAAAATCGACTCTGCTCAATATCATGGGAAGCCTCGAGCCCCCTTCCAAGGGGGTAGTCCGATTCCGCGATGTCAATATGTATCAAATGGATGAAGGAAGTCTGACACGCCTGAGAAACAGGGAAATCGGCTTTGTGTTTCAATTTCATCATCTACTGCCCGAGCTGAATGCACTGGAAAACACCCTGATGCCCGCCCTCATCGCAAGGCATCCAAAAAAGACAGCCGTTGCAATGGCCAAGGATGTCCTTTTCAAGGTAGGGCTTGAGAAACGGATGATGCACCGTGCCGGTGAACTTTCAGGAGGGGAGCAGCAACGCGTGGCCATCGCAAGGGCCATGATCATGCATCCGAGACTGATACTGGGGGATGAGCCCACCGGGAACCTGGATTGGCTGACGGGGCATGAGATTGCCGACCTCCTTCTGCGGCTCAACCGGGAAGAAGGCGTTGCCATGGTCATCGCTACCCACAACCAGCGACTGGCAGAGAAAATGTCCAAACAAATGGAGCTGATAGATGGACAGATACGGTAAGACACATCGCGAAGCGCAGAGCGCAGGGCGCAACGAGGCGACCGCCACGCACCATTCACCATTCACCATGCGCCTCGGGGCATGCAGGATCATATCCCAGACCCTGCTGCTCCTGATCGTGTGCGCCTTTCTTGTGCAGGAGACAATGGCGGCCGAACCCAAAGAAACCATAGCCATTCTGCCCTTTAAGATCAACGCCCGTGGACCGCTCGATCATCTCCAATTGGGGCTGCAGAAAACACTCTCCTCTCGGTTGGAGGAAAAGGGCTTACACATCATTCCAGCCCACGAGATCAACAAGTACCCCATTGTCTTTGTGCCGGCCCCCGAAACAACTGGACTTATCGACCTGGGAAAAAGACTCAAGGCCGACTGGATAATTGCCGGAAGCCTTACTCAGATCGGGAACAAGGCGAGCATCGATTTGAAAGTGATCGACATAACCGCCAAAAAACCGCCCTTCTTTATCTTCCAGGTCTCGGAAAATATAGACGAGGTAGCCGATACGATGAAACGCCTCGCCGGCAATGTCTTTGATCGTGTCATGGGCGTTCCCGAGATCGATTCGATTCATGTTGCCGGCAACCGTCGCATCGAAAAGGCGGCGGTTCTAGCCGTCGTCGGCACCAGGGCGGGGGACCGTCTTGACTATGACAAACTTGATAAGGACCTTCGCGATATCTACAAGATGGGTTTCTTTGAGGATGTCAGGATGGAGACCGAGGACGGACCTTCGGGAAAGATCGTTACCTTCCATGTAACGGAAAAACCCTCTGTCGGGAAGATTGTATTTGAGGGAAATGATGAGGTTGACGACGATGACCTGAAGAAGGAATTGGGAATAAGCCTTTATTCGATCCTGGATAATAACGAAATCAGACAAAGCATCAATCGGCTGAAGGAATTCTACAGGGGAAAGGGCTACTACAATGCCCAGATGGAGGAAACCACCGAAGCGATCCCAAACAACGAGGTCATGTTGAAGTATAAGATTCAAGAACATGACAAGGTTTACATTGAGAAGATCCAATTTGTGGGGAACAAGCATTTTGATGATGATGACCTGAAGGATCTCATGGAAACCAGTACGAAATGGTTTCTTTCATGGATCACCAAGTCCGGGATTTTGGACAAAAAGAAACTTGAATTCGATGTCCACAAGTTGACCGCATTTTATCATAACCATGGTTTTATCAAGGCTAAGGTGGGCGAACCAAAGGTGGAGTATGATGACAACATTAAGGGGCTGATCGTTACGTTTGATATTGTTGAGGGGCATCAATACGGGGTCGACAAGGTTGCCGTCGAGGGGGATTTAATAGAGCCTGCTGCCGATCTCTTGAAAAAGGTCCAAATCGGCAAGGAAAAGGCATTTAACCGGGAGGTGGTTCGAAGGGATATTCTGGCGTTGAGGGATGTATACGCAGATCATGGATATGCCTATGCAGAAATCAAACCGATCGTCAAGGAAAACGACGAAACGTTTCTTGCGGATATCACGTACGATATCTCCAAGGGGGCGAAGGTTCGCTTTGAAAGAATTGCGGTTTCGGGAAATGCCGTGACGAGAGACAAGGTCATCCGGCGTGAGCTGAAGGTCATCGAGGGGGAATATTTCAGTGGACAAGGTCTCAAAGAGAGTACGGCAAACCTGAACCGGCTCGGTTTCTTCGAAGACGTTCAGATGGAGACAAAAAAGGGGAGCCGGGACGACCTGATGAAACTGGACGTCAAGGTAAAGGAAAAGGGGACACGAACCTTCAGCGTCGGCGCCGGTTACAGCTCTGCATATTCCGGCTTTGTCACGTTCGAGATCGCGGACGAGAATTTCATGGGGTACGGACAGAAACTCCAGGCCTCGGCGATGATCGGCGGCGAAAGCACACAGTTTGACATACGATTTCTTGAACCGTGGCTCTTTGATACGCGGTGGTCTTTCGGCCTGGATCTCTACGATTGGGACCAGGAATATACGGACTACTCGAGGAATGCCCTGGGCGCTGCGCTAACCTTTGGATATCCTCTTGATTTCATTGATGACTATACCAGGGCACTGATAAGATACGATTACGACAATTCCAGGATTTACGATGTACAGGAAACCTCGGGGCCGGTCTACGACATGAAGGGCCGGAATGTCACCAGCAGTGCGACCCTCACCTTCAAACGGGACAGCAGAGACCATCTCTGGAACACGACAAAGGGTTCGATCAACGAACTGTCGGGGCAGTATGCCGGAATCGGCGGCGATGAAAGATTCCTCAAGTACAGGGCCAGGACCGCCTGGTTTTTCCCCATGTTCTGGGAGACGGTTTTCATGGTGCAGGGACGGTGGGGTTATATTCAAGACCGGGGAAAACTTTCTGTGTTCCAGAAATTCTTCCTGGGGGGCATCAACACCGTACGCGGGTTTGATTACGAGAGCATCTCCCCTAAAGACTCACAGGGATACAGGGTAGGCGGTACGGGGATGATGTGCTATAATTTCGAATACCGTTTCCCCGTACTCAAAGAGCAGGGGGTCGTGGGGCTCGTGTTTTTTGACGCGGGCAATGCTTTTGATCCGGACTATAATGTTCCATGGTCCTTCGACGGGATTAAGAAATCTGTGGGCGCCGGGGTCAGATGGTATTCTCCGATCGGGCCGCTGAGACTGGAATATGGGTGGAATCTCGACAGGACAGGGGATGAATCGTCCGGCAGGTGGGAATTCAGCATAGGGGGGATGCTGTAATCGATGGGTTATCAGTGGTTGTTTTTTTGTAACCGTTCACGGGTTCAAAGGTTCAGAGGTTCAAGGTTGCTTTATGGGTCCCC
>CAYPDL010000168.1:0-6784 GCA_964409475.1 uncultured Desulfobacteraceae bacterium
ATGCCGTTTTATAATTGAGAGACGAAGTAAACCATGCAGGAAATGATGAATCAGGAATTGAATGTGGTTGTGATGCCGAACCGGTCCTTGCAATTGGAATGGACAGATTCCGGGGACGGCATGAACCAGAGCAGCCGGTTGATCCAGGACGAGATATGGAAGCGTTTCATATCCAAAGACGATTCCTGGCTTCTCATGCTGGGCTTTTCAGATCAACAGGTCCATCTCTCTCCATCCCTGGATTACTGGCGCGGCTTTGCCGGGGCCTTTGCAAAAAAACTGACCCAGACGCCGGATCTCGAGATCGTGCGTCACAAGGCCGCGCTCTCGCTGCCAACAGATGAATTGCAGACACACCTGGACCAGATCCCGATGATGATCGGTTCAGAATACATCGACGCAGACCTCCTTGCGGAGATGTGGCAAACACTGCACAAGACATTTGCCGCTGCGATCCGGTCATATAAGGGCTCTGTGGAGGAGTTTGTCAGGACCTACAGCCCCAATGCCCAGCTCGTGGGACGGGTATTTTTCCACCTGGTGGAAAACAGGGATGACGACTACCCATTCGCCTTTATGGCAACATATGCCACCGGGCTGAACCGACAGGGAAAATCGAGGCATCTCCCCCTGAAACACGCCCTTCAGGAGTATGGGGATGACCCTGAAAAACTGTTGGAACTCCTGGCAACCGTTCATAAGGCCGCAGGAAAAAGCCCCCTCATGACGGACCTCCTTGAAACCGGAGAGATCTTCCATCCCCTGGCCTGGACCTCAGGAGAGGCATTCTCGTTTTTCAAAGAGATCCCTGTGTATGAGGAGTCGGGCATCCTGTGTCGGATCCCGAACTGGTGGAAGGGAAACAGGGCCCGGGTCGCCCTGAATTTCAGCGTCGGGGACAAAAAACCCTCTTTTGTGGGCATGGATGCGGTACTCAGTTTCAATCCACGGCTGTTTGTCGGCGACATGGAGATCTCCGAGGAGGAGGCCAGAAGGCTTTTGGATGAATCCGAAGGCCTGGCCTTTATCAAGAACAAATGGGTGGCCGTGGATCAGGAAAGGCTCAAACAGACGCTGGATGCCTATGAGAAGGCAAAAGAGATGATGGAAAAAGAAGGCCTCAGCCTGAGAGACGCCCTCCAGATGCAGCTCATGCCTGAAAAGTTCTTGGATATCGATGCCAGGCAGATCGATCACAGCGTCTCGAACGGCGAATGGCTGCGATCGGTCGTTGAAAAGCTGATCGATCCTTCCCTCATCCGTTCGGTTACGCCCGATAATGGATTTAAGGCAAACCTTCGGGAATATCAGCAAAGGGGGATCAACTGGCTTTATTTTCTCCATTCACTCCGGTTCGGGGCCTGTCTTGCAGATGATATGGGCCTGGGCAAGACCGTCCAGGTCCTGGGCCTCCTGAACATCCTGAAATCCGATTCCGGAAAATCCAAAAAACCGAACAAGGCATCCCTCCTCATCATACCGGCATCCCTTATCGCCAACTGGGACCATGAGATCAGACGGTTTTTTCCTGACCTAAAGGTCTACATCGCGCACCCGGGGGCGGATTTGAAGAAAGGGAGTTCTCCCAAAAACAAAAAATCACTTAATTCCTTTGACCTGTGCATTACCACATACGCCCTCGTCCAGAGGCTTAAGTGGCTTAAGGACTATTCGTGGAACTACATCATCCTGGATGAGGCCCAGGCCATCAAAAACCCGGGGACGAAACAGGCCAGGGCCATCAAAGGTCTCACATCCTCAAATAGGATTATCATGACAGGGACCCCCATCGAGAACCGGCTGTCGGACCTCTGGTCCCTTTTTGACTTCCTGAACCCGGGGTTGCTCGGGAGCACGAAGGAATTCAAGGAATTCTCAAAGGGGTTGACTGAAAACCCGGCAGGGTATTCGAGATTGCGAAAGATTGTCAGCCCCTATATATTGCGGCGACTGAAGACGGATAAATCGGTCATTTCCGATCTCCCTGAAAAGGTGGAGATGAAGACCTACGCCCCCCTCAGCAAAAAACAGGTCCTCCTGTACAAAGACATGATTGAAAAGATTAGGGAGTCAATTGCCGAATCAGATGGGATACAGAGAAAAGGGCTAATCCTTTCCTCGCTGATGCGATTCAAACAGATCTGCAACCATCCGGACCAATACCTCGGCACCGGCGAATTTGCGGAAGATGAGAGCGGCAAATTCCTGAGGCTTCGCGAGATCTGCGAAACCATACACGAGAAACGGGAGAGGGCCCTTGTCTTTACGCAATTCAAGGAGATGACAGGGCCGCTTCATGACCTTCTGGAGACGATCTTCAATCGAAAGGGCCTCATCCTGCATGGGAGCGTGCCCGTCAAAAAGCGAAAAGGCATTATTGAGGAATTTCAAGGCCCGACCTATATTCCCTTTATGGTTTTGTCCCTGAAGGCCGGGGGGGTCGGGCTCAACCTGACAGAAGCAAACCACGTCATCCATTTTGACCGGTGGTGGAACCCTGCCGTGGAAAATCAGGCAACCGACCGGGCCTTCAGGATCGGGCAGAAAAAGAACGTTATTGTTCACAAATTCTTGACCAAGGGGACTGTAGAAGAAAAAATCGATATGATGCTGGAAGATAAGACGCGGTTGTCTCAGGAAGTCATTGCCGACAGCGGCGATGCATGGATCACCGAGATGAAAAACGATGAGTTGATGGATCTTTTCAGCTTGAGGCTATAGACTCCATTTAAAGAAAGAGATTTTGGCAAAATAATTTGGGACAAAATAATTTATGGAAAGAAATGTTAGAAATGTTAATCTCTAATTCCTTGGTCTTCTTTCACAAAAAACAAGGTTCGACAAATTCTTTGCGTCGTTACGCCTTTGCGCGAGATTTTTTGGTTGCGGCTTTTCTGCATTAGGCCCTTAGGGTCTCTTGATTGACAACATATTGTAAGACACAGGAACCCGATTCGTCATTGTCCCGAATGTGGTCACTTTTTCCGAGGGTAGTCTCGAAAAAATCATATTGCCTTATTGGTCAAGGCCCTGTAAAAGATCGAGGAAATCTTTGTGCCTTTGCGGCTTTGTGTGAGACATTTTTGATTGCGGCTATGCTGGTATAGGAAATCAGGAGGGGGGAATGCGGCACGCGAGATACCGGGGCTGGGGTTATCCGCCTTATGTCAGCGTTGCGGAAAAACGGGCAAAGGCGGCCAACAAGTTAAAAGAACTCAGGAAGAAAAATGTGAATATCAGACCGGTTTCCATTGAAGGCACCGCCATTGCCCGAACATGGTGGGGCAAGTCATGGAACCGGAACCTGGAGTCGTATGCGGACTACAGCAACCGCATCGGCCGGGGCCGCAGTTATGTCCGGCATGGGGCGGTGCTCGACCTTCAGATAGGCCCGGGTACGGTGGACTCTCTGGTTCAGGGAACACGATCCAAGCCCTATTCTGTAGGCATCAAGATCAAGCCGATCGACAAAAAGATATGGCAGCACATCAAAGCGGCGTCCGAGGGAAAGCTCGATTCATTGCAGGAACTCCTGGCTGGAAAATTTCCAAAGGCCTTAGGTGAGATGTTTACGATACAGGGAAAGGGACTCTTCCCATCGCCGAAGGAGATCGATTTCAGTTGCAGTTGTCCGGACTGGGCCTCTATGTGCAAACATGTGGCCGCAACGCTTTACGGCATCGGCGCCAGATTGGATGATGAACCGGACCTCTTCTTTAAGCTCAGAAATGTAGAGATGAAGGACCTGGTAAACGAGGCGGTTCAGGACAAGACGCGTCAACTGCTTCAAAAGGCCAAAAAGATGACCGGAAGGGTCATCGCCGAAGCCGATGTGGCGGATGTGTTCGGCATTGATATGGAAGAGCCGGCAGCGCGTTACAAGAAAGAGAAAAAGGCCGCCGAAAAAGCACCCAAAGCCAAAAAACGGCTGAAACGTGCTCCCCAAAAGGGCGAGGCCGGGTCCTCCGACGCCGGAGCAAAAACGAAACAAGCCTCAAAAAAGGCTGCTCCCAGGAAAAAGGCCAAAACGGCATTTGAAACGGTTGTAGGGATCGTGAGGCGAAACAGGAAGGGCGTTACCGTTGCCGATATCAGGGAAAAGACAGGTTTCAATGATCAGCAGATAAGAAACTGCATCTACAGGGCCAAACAACAGGGGGAGGTCGTCAATCTATTCAGAGGCGTTTATGGTTCGTCTGCTTATGCCAATCGTCCCGCACGGAAGGCGGCGATGTAGTCCATACAGTAGTCGTCTCTGGCAGCGACGGCCAGGCCGGCCTTGAGGGCGCTGAAGAGGAGGTTATCGGTAGGGTCCAGAATCACGGCGTCCAGTCCGCGTGAAATGGCCGTCGCAAGGAAGGTCCGGTTGAGGAGCTTTCTCTCAGGAAGACCGTATGAGATATTGGTGAGGCCGCAGATGGTGTGAACGCCCCTAAATTCCCTCATGATCCGGTCAATGGCCTCCATGGCCGCCATGGCGGATCCAGGATGGGTGGCCAGCGGATAGACCAGGGGATCGATATAAAGGTCATCCAGCCGAAAGCCTGCTTTGGTTACGCTCTCAACCAGTTGACCGGCCAGGCGCAATTTGTCGTCCGCCGATTCAGCCATTCTATCCTCTGACTGGCACAGCCCGATGACCCTGGCCCCATGCCCGGCTGCCAGCGGCAGGATTCGGTTCAGCCGCGCCGGTTCCAGGGTGATGGAATTGATCATGGGCGGTCTGTTGACCAGAGGGAGTACCCCCTCGATGACCGCTGGATCGGGGCTGTCAATAGAGAGGGGGAGGTCAACGGCCTCCTGAACCGCCTCGACCGCCCACCTGAGACACTCCAGCTCCCTGCCGACAAATGCCCCTGCATTCACATCGATATAGTCGGCCCCGGCCTGGGCCTGGGCACTGGCCTCATTCTGGATAAAGGCCGCGTCCCGGATCTCTATGGCCCGGGCCACCGATTTCCGTGATGAATTTATTCTCTCGGCAACGATCAGCATTCGCCCTACCCTTCTCCTGCGGCAATCAGACGCCGCGCCAGTCCCACGGCCTCGGCCGCATCTGCCCCATACCCGTCAGCCCCGATCTCCTCGGCAAAAGACGCACTCACCGGTGCGCCGCCCACCATCACCTTCACCTTTCCTTTGAGTCCCTTTTCCTTCAAAACCTGGATAGAACGTCTCATTTCAGGCATGGTGGTTGTGAGAAGGGCTGAAAGCCCTACGAGGTCCGGTTTGATGGCCTCGATCTGCTCCATGAGTTTTTCCACAGTCAGATCCACGCCCAGGTCCACTACCTGAAATCCCGCCCCTTCCAGCATCATGATAACGATATTCTTTCCGATGTCATGCATATCCCCTTTGACCGTGGCCATCATGATGGTGCCTCTGGACCGGCTGTCCCCCTTCTTCAGGAGGAGGGGCTTCACAACATCCAGACCCATTTTCATGGTCAGGGCTGAGACCAGCATCTCGGGCACAAAGATCTCGCTGTCGGAAAACTGCCGTCCCACCACATCCATGGCTGCAATGAGGCCGTTGTCGATGATCGTGTTCGGATCGATTCCTTCATTAATGGCAGCCTCCACAAGCCCCTGGATTTCGGCCCTCCGCCGCGTGATCACCGCATCCTTTATCTGCTGGAGTATATCGCTCATAAAATTGTATCCCCCTCTAACATGCTCCCATGTATCTTGGGCCTGGTTACTCGTTCTTGGACACTGGATACTGGTTTTTACAGTTTGAAGTTACGATTTTGGAGTGCCTAAAGTTGAAGAGGGAAGACTTCCGATTTCAACTTTTGACTCCCAACTTCCAACTCCACACCCCACACTTCATCGCTGGCTGCGGGTTCTTAACTTTAGGCATTTTAGGTACTTTAGCTCACTTTAGGCACTTCCCTTTTCTAATACCCTTCATGCACCGCTGAAACAATGGCCTTGAGGTTTTCCATCGGCGTTGACAAGGGGATGGCACACTCAGGCCCGATGATATCGACGCCCGCCTCAATGGCGTAACGGGCCTGTTTGTAGACATCCTCGGGCGTTCCCTGGTAGAGGGTCTCCGCATTATTGACGTTCCCCACCAGACACATTCGATGGCCTACCTTTTCCACCGCCTTCCTGGCGTCCACCTGCCATTCAAAGTGATACCCGTCAAACCCGGCGTCTGCAAACATCTCCAGCCGGTCCATGCAGTTGCCGCACACATGGAGGATCAGGGGCCCCTCGATCGTGGCGGTCAGCTCCTTATGGATGGGGAGGAGGTACTCCTCATAATGATAGGCCCCAACCAGGTTCCCGGTGGCATGATCAGCGAGGACCACGATATCGGCCCCGGCCTGGAACTGGGCCCTGGCAGAGGCGATGGTCGCAGGCATTAACTGCCGGAGCATCTTCCTGACCTTTTCCTTTTCCTCCAACCCGATCTGAAGGAGAAAATTCTGGGTCCCTGCCACGTGATAGGAGAGGGTCCACGGACCCATGACCTTGCCGATGATGGCGACCTTTCCCCCCACATGGCGGCGAAGGATGGAGAGGGCGTCCAGGACCACCCGGATCGAGGGTTTTTCCACAAAATCCTCCGGAACCACCACATCAGAGAAGTCCGCATGGGGAAAGAACTTGGTATCCGGCATCCGATCCCGGTCGCCCCAGTCGATCTCGCAGCCAAGTGCGGCCGCCTCCTGATCCACGCTGTATTCCGGCATGACCGTATCGAATCCCAGGATCTCGTGCCCTGCCAGGGCCAGCTCGGCCATGGCCTGGGGATTCAGATGGGCCTCCGGAAA
>CAYPDL010000169.1:0-6738 GCA_964409475.1 uncultured Desulfobacteraceae bacterium
GGGGGCATCGATTCATCCGGTCAGGCCCTTGCACTGGCCCCTGTCATGAAGGAACTGAATCGGATTCTGATGGTCACCCACGCGGCCACGGAGAAGTTGACCGAAGAGCAGGTTTACAAGAACGGCATCAAACAGGTCTTCCGCATCTGCACCCCCACCTACCAGGACGGCAATGCCGCTGCATTTATTGCCAAAGACCTTCCTGCCAAGACATGGGCAACCGTCAGCCCCAAGTACGAATACGGTTACACCTGCTGGAACATGTTCAAAAACACCCTCGGCAAACTCAAACCGGATGCGAAATTTACAGCAGAATCGTGGGCGCCCTTCGGCACCACCGATTTCAGACCCCACATCAACACCATTATGGACGCAAACCCGGATGGATTCTATTCCACTGAATGGGCCGGGGAATTGATCACCTTCGTCAAACAGGCCAAACAGGCCGGGATGTTTGATAAGATCAAACACGTCCTGTTACCGGTAGGCGCTGCCATGGATGTGCTGGAAGGGCTTGGAAGCGAAATGCCTGACAATATCTGGATATCCGGCCGGTATTTCTTCCAGTATCCGGACACTCACATAAACAATGACTGGGTGGCTCGGTTCCACAAGCGCTGGAATCATTATCCTGCCTACGTGAGTGAAACCGGTTACTCCACCATGTATGCCTTCAAAAAGGCCGTGGAAGCGGCCGGATCCAAGGAAACCGCCAAGGTGATCGACGCCATGGAAGGGATGATGCTGGCATCACCTGCCGGATACCGGAATTTCAGGAAGGAGGACCACCAGGCCATGTACGATGTCCCTTGGGGCCTGACCAAATCCGATTCCAAGTATCCGTTTAAGGTGATGGGCAAGCAGGTGGTCATCCCGGCCACAGAATGCTTTAACCGTCCGCCGTTTGAGGGCCCGGAGACCATGCCGCCTTTTTAAGACCTCAGGTTTCCACGAGGCCTGATCCCTGTCCGCCGGGAGCACGGGATCCCGGTGGACAGGCGACTTTTCCACAAACCGTTTGCGGAGATTGATTCCGATGCTGGAGTCCATCGTCCATGTCTGTCTAGCCGGTCTGTCCACCGGCATGTTCATCTGGCTGGTGGCCAGCGGTCTGACGCTCATCTTTGGTGTTCTAGGGGTCCTTAACTTCGCTCATGGCAGTTTCTATATGTTGGGGGCCTATTTCTGCTATACCCTCCTCGGCTTCATGGGGCACAATTTCTGGTTGGGTCTTTTGTTGGGACCCATCTGCGTCTGTGTGGTCGGCTTTGTGGTGGAGAGATATTTCCTCCGCTATGTGTATCACCTTGCGCTTCCCTATCAGCTCTTGCTGACATTCGCCTTTGTCCTTCTCTTTGATGATCTGGTCAAGGTGGTTTGGGGGGGGGGATCGATCGGCTCGCCGTCAGTTCCGGGACTTTCCGGATCCATCCCCATCCTGGGCCGTAATTTTCCCGTGTACAGTCTTTTTATCATCGGGGTCGGACCGCTGGTGGCCATCGGCATGTGGGCGCTTTTGGAGAAGACCTGGTGGGGCCGCATCATCCGCGCCGCCTCTTCAGACAGGGAGATGGCCTCGGCCATAGGTGTCCGGGTCCCTGCACTCTTTACAGCCGTATTCGTCTTCGGAACCTGGTTGGGGGCCATTGGCGGCGGGCTCGCGGTGCCTTATATAGGCCTTTTAACCCCGGGGATGGGGGAATCCATTATCATCGATGCCTTTGTGGTCGCCGTTATAGGAGGTCTCGGCAGCCTCAAGGGGGCCTTTTTAGGGGCGCTGATCATCGGGCTTTTGTCCTCCTTCGGCACCCGGTTCATTCCCACCTTCGACATGTTCCTGACATTTATCCTGATGGCCGCGGTCCTGCTCTGGCGACCGCAGGGCCTGTTTGGGGAGGCCGCCTAAATGAAGCGCTTCTGGACCTATGTGTTTGTCGCCTTGATCCTGGCAGGTCTGGTGGCCATCGGTCTTTTTGCAGGGAGGTTTGTGGTCTATCTGAGCATGCGGGTCTTGATACTCTCTATCTTTGCATTAGGGTACAATCTCCTCCTGGGACGTACCGGGCTTCTCTCCTTTGGCCATGCTGCCTTCTACGCAGGCGGCGCCTACGGATTGGGGTTGCTTTCCATCCATGTGACGACAAACCCCCTGCTGGGGATCGTCGCGGGGGTGGGATTGGCCTGCATCATGGCCCTTGTGATCGGGTTCTTCTGCGTCCGGCATACGGAGATCTATTTTGCCATGCTGACGCTGGCCTTTGGAATGATGGTCTTCTCCCTGATCTGGAATCTGCGGGAGGTGACAGGCGGCGACGACGGGCTCGTCGGGATTGTGCGGGCGCCGATCTCTCTGGGTATTGCGACGATCCCTATCACCAAGACAAGCCACTACTATTTCTTTGTCCTTTTCTGCTTCCTCCTGACGGTTGTCCTTGTCTATCTGATCAGACGGTCTCCCTTCGGGCTGATCCTGTCGGGGATCCGCGAAAACGACCGCCGCGTTGAGTTCGCAGGCCTATCGGTCAGGAATTTCCGACTGGCCGCATTTGTTATATCCGGTTCGTTTGCAGGGCTGGCGGGTGCACTGGGGGCTCTCCTTGAGAGCAACACCAATCCCTTTTCGGCACACTGGAGCCACTCGGCCGAACCGATCCTGGTAAGCCTCATCGGCGGGATACAGACCTTCACCGGACCGATTGTGGGCAGTGTTATTTTTATCGGCTTCCGGGAGATCATCGAACGCTTCACACAGAACTGGATGCTCTGGTTCGGCCTCATCCTCCTCGTTATTATTATGGGTCTCAGGGGAGGCGTTGTGGGCGGCGTGGCCCAATTATTTCGTGGCGGAAAAAGTCATGTTACGAAATCAGGAGGTGCCCGGTGAACGCACCGCTTCTGGAGATTAAGAAGCTGAGCAAGGCATTCGGCCGGGTCATAACGGCCAGTAACATCGATCTGACCATTGATCAAGGGGTCCTCACGTCCATCATCGGTCCCAACGGCGCCGGGAAATCCACCCTTATCAATATGCTGTCGGGTTCTCTCCCTGTGGACTCAGGACAGATACTTTTCCAAGGCACGGATATCACCCATCTCCCCATCCACCACCGGGTAAAAATGGGCCTGTGTCGCTCTTTTCAGGTGGTGAATATCTTTCCCGACCTGACGGTCTTTGATAACGTCCAAATCCCGGTCCTGGCCGTACGCCGGAGGGCCGGGCGGCTGTTTCGACCTGTGGCCAGGGAGGCCGGCGTTCGCGAAGAGGTAAGCCAGGTCCTGGACCGCGTGGGGCTGGCGGCCGAAGCGCAGACCGTTGCCGGCGCCCTTTCCCATGGGGACCAGCGTTTATTGGAGGTAGGCATTGCCCTGGCCGTGAGACCCCGGCTTCTCTTTTTGGATGAGCCGACCGCAGGCATGAACCCTGTAGAACGGGTGAGGGTTCTCGAAAATATCAGGGGATTATCAGCGGAGGGGAAGACGACGTTTGTTATTGTGGAGCACGACATGGATATCGTGTTTTCCCTTTCCGAGCGAGTGATTGTCCTGCATCATGGGGAGATTATAGGAGACGGCACGACACAGGAGATCCAGGACAGCCGGAAGGTGAGGGAGGTCTATTTGGGCGAAGAGGTGGCGGTATGATCCTCCAGGTGGAATCCATTAACACGTACTATGGAACGTCCTATATCCTTCAGGATGTTTCCTTCCAGGTGGATTCCGGAGAAGTCGTGGCCCTGCTCGGCCGCAACGGCGTGGGCAAAACCACGACGTTGCGGTCCATTATGGGCCTCACGCGGCCCCGCAGCGGCTCCATCCGCTTCAGAGACAGCGAGATCATGGGAAAGGCCCCGGATGCCATTTCCCGCTTAGGGTTGGCCTATATGCCTGATGATCTGCGCATCTTTCCCGATCTCACCTGTGAAGAAAACCTGGAGATTGCGCGCCGGCTCTCGCCCCATTCGGGTCACTGGACCCGCGAGCGGGTGGAGGCGCTCTTCCCCGTGCTGCGGGCACGGCGAAGGCAGAAAGGGCTGAACCTCTCAGGCGGTGAAAAAAAGATGCTCGGCCTGGGCCGGACCCTCATGGCCAATCCCGGCCTAATTCTCCTGGATGAGCCTTCCGAAGGTCTTGCCCCGCTGATCGTGCGCAGCCTGGTCGATGTTATCCGGGAGATACGAGAAAGGGAGATGACCCTCCTCCTGGCGGACCAGAACCTCAAGTTTTGCCGGCAGATCTGCGACAGAGGCTATATTATTGAGAAGGGCTGCATCGTACACGAGGGGGCTATGGATGCCATCTGGGGCGATGAAGAGGTTATCAAAAAATACCTGGTGCTGTAGCCGCCTTCATGGTCCAGGGACTTTTGCAGAAGCAACGCCCGGCCGGCCACTCACAGGAATCCTTCCAACCGAGCCATGATGCGGTCCCCCCGGCCCGAATTTCCCACCATCAGATGCAAATAGGGGATTCAATGTTTCGTTACAGGTATTCGTGGGAATGGCCCTCCCAAAAGAGCTGAATTTCATAATTCGGGATCTTGAAGAAATGCTTATCCTCTTGATTTTCGATGGGATGAGAGGCTAATCTGGCCGCATCGTTGAGTGCGGAGGCTTGGGGTTGCTGAATTCGTTAGTGGAAGTGGTATCATGGGAGGGTGGCCCCCAACCGGGAGATATCTTGAAATGACTGTCCATATATCTCCTGCCATCATCATGCGGACCTGGGAATTCGGCGAGACCGACCTGATGGTCAGCTTTTTTACCCCAGAGGGGGGACGTCTCAAGGGAGTAGCCAAGGGGGCCCGAAAGAGCCGCCAGCGGTTTGCCAATTGCCTCGACCTGTTCTGTCTTACTCGTCTTGAATATGAGCGCAGAAGGGAGGAGGGGCTTTATTTCCTCCACTCCGGCAAACTGATTCATGCCTTCCCCGGTCTGAGGTCTGACTTCTTGGCGTTGTCCCTGGCGAGCTACATGATCGAGCTGACGGAAATCCTTTTCCCGGTGGGCGTCACAGCGAAGCGGATGTTCGACCTGCTGCATGCCGCATTCTCCTCCCTCCACGAGGAGAAAGAGATCGATTCATTCCGCATCCTCTTCGAGGCCAAGGCCATGACCCTCGGCGGTTACGGGATCGATCTCAGCAGATGCTGCGTTTGCGGAAGAACATACCAAGGGGAAGGACGGGCCGTTTTTAAACAGGGCAGTGGGGGCATTGCCTGCCTGAAATGTGGGCATGAATCTAACCGTTCGCCCGGTTTGGAGCCGGCGACGGTAAAGGCGTTGAATGAGATCCAGTCAACAACGTGGGATACATCTCAGGCCCTGGGGCTGAGCGCAGACATGATCCGCGAGATCAAACCGGTCTTGAAACGTCATATCGAATACCGCATCGGACAGCGGCTGAAGACAACTGAATATCTGGACGGCCCCCTCTGATGACCCTTATGCCGCGCCGATGGTGTTCGTGGGACCAAGACGGCACAGCCACAACCAAAAAAAGTCTCACACAAAGCCACAAAGCCACAAAGTCAATGAAATGCTCACGACGAAGGGTTCGTCTCACCCCCGCGGATGAAAATAGCCCTGTGTGAGTGGCCTGTCTGCGGTGCCCGGCACAGGCAGGCGTCCTCGCCGTCCCGCCTCGGCGGGATCAAGGCTACAAGCCCCTCTTACAGGACAACGAAGCCCTTGCCCGTTTTGGCGTTTATTGGCGTTGATTCGCGGTTGGGTTGTATTTTCATGGTAAATTTTCGTTTCATTCCTTATTGATTTCTGTCGGAAAGGAGGTTCTACATATGATTCGAAGCATCAGGAGCGTCGTGGGGGTGGTTACAGTACTCCTATTCGGGTCTCTTGGGGTCCAGGCCGGTTATGCGCAACCGCTGGGCATCGGAGGGTCACAGGCAGCTGAACAACCCCGATATGGGGTTTTATCCGCGCCAAACGGCAGATTTGTTTTCGGCCAGATATCGGCTTCCAGTAAAGACCTCTATATGCTGGATACCGCCACGGGGAGGCTGTGGCGAATGGGAGAGAGTGGCAAGGTGGGGATATTTTTGAAGGCGGTTCCCTATCTCGACGCAGAAGGGGAATGTACATTTCTGCCGGATAGAGTTCCGGACCCCGGACCCAAGAAGCCTGAGAAAAAGTAGCGGCCCCAAGAGGCTTGAAAATGGAAATACTGGACCTTATTTTCTTAGATCTGGATCCCGAAGCCATCGGGGAAACACTTATGGTGGAAAGGACGGGGGCCCGGGAGCCGTTCCAATCCGCCTTTGAGATTGCCAGGGACAGTATTGCTGCCAAGGCTGCGTATGCCATCCAATATGTGGAGGCGCGCTCCGACGACGGGGTCGTGATTGCCGGCGTCTATTTTAAGAGCCGGGTCCTGCGGAAAAATCTTGAAGACGTCGGACGTGTCTTCCCTTATGTGGCAACCATCGGGTCTGTTTTGGAAGAAAGAGCCGACAAGCTGAACGACCTGCTGGAAAAGTACTATCTGGACGCTATCGGAAATATCGCCCTGATTCAGGTAAGAAAATCCCTGGAGGTAACGCTGCGATCCAGGTTTGCCCTGGATGGCCTGTCATTCATGAGCCCAGGCTCCTTAAAAGACTGGCCTATTGAGCAGCAGCGGCCGCTTTTTTCGTTTCTTGACGGCGTGGAGCATTCCATCGGCGTGAGATTGACTGAGCATTGTCTCATGATACCGAAGAAATCCGTTTCGGGCATCTATTTC
>CAYPDL010000170.1:0-6714 GCA_964409475.1 uncultured Desulfobacteraceae bacterium
CCTGCGTCAATCAGGATGGAACCCTGGTGTTGAATGGCCAAGCCATCGTCAGTCCCCCCAAGGCGTCCAACGCCTGAGGGGTCTGAGACGATTCGAGCTGCGAAGCCGAGAAATCAATTTTTTTCTCTGGGTGCCTTTGTGCTGGTGGGAGACTATTTGTAGATACTGGATCCTGGATCCTGGAAATTGGACGTTGGATGATTGAGGTTAGAACCGCAGCATTGGGTTTTTGTTTCGACAATAGTGGGATAGCCGCTCTACAAAATCGTCACGATCCATGTCGTTTACACATATGTTTCGACGTTCGATGAGTCCTAAGGTCCTGCGAGTAATGAAAGGAAATCCCTCACCGAGACATGATCAATGATATTGTGACGTAATTTAGTGTTTTTGTTCACATGATAGGCATTACACCTCCCTTCTCTTTTCCTCTTCACAAAACCATCCCTCTCCAAGTCCGAAATAATCTTGTGGACAGTCCATTCGGTGACGTTGACCGCTGAGGCGATTTCTCGAGCCGTGCTTCTGGGGTGCTTTGTAATGTAGATAAGAACCAGACCGTGATTGGAGATAAAATTCCATTCCACCATGTGCATCCCTTCTAACTAACGATCTCCCAAAATGTATCTTGACATCCTGAAAAGATCTCATTAACATCTGTGAAAAATCACATGTGTTAAAACATGCTTGATAGAGGACATTAATAACGCTATTAATTAAAAAAATTGGGTTTAAATGTCAAACCCTTTGTGGAGGAAAAGGAGGTAGGCCATGTTAGAGACGCCCTTCCTTATGGTTAAAAATATTATTCGCTATCTGGCTCATAGCCTTTATCTTCATAGAGGCCGCGTGGGATCCTATCTGGGAGTGGACAACAGGAAAAGTTAGGTCTTTTACCTAAGGAGATGCATCCCCGGCATCGGCTCAGGAGAAAAACGGGTTAAGGAACTGAAGTCCTCCTAAAGTGACTCAGGCGCTGGGGGAATGACGGGTCGGAAAAATCAGGCGCGAGATGTCCTGAATCACACCTCATGCTAATGTTTTTCCCCAACAAATTGATTTCGCGATGAAAAAATCAATCTCTAACATCCGCTATATTACTCACCTGCTCCTCATGGGCCTGTTCCTTTGCCTGTTCCTTTCGACAATGGTTGCAGGGGATCGAGTCTACGCCATGAATGGGGTGGAGACCAGGGCCATTGAACTGGCAAGCGCCATAGGGGTTGCTGATGTATCCATGGTGAAAAGCTCCCCATGCACAGGGGAAAGCCTTTTTCCATTGGCTCTGGCGGCAGAGGGGACGAAAACCGCCACCGAGGATGCGCTTGAATTCAAAGACAGATACACGGTCTGCTCGAAGACCGTGGACAAGGGGTGTCTGATTGTAGGTCTGACCGAGACGAGGAAATAGATCCAGTTCTGTCCCTGGAACGGGTGTATCCTCGGTCAAAAAAGAATTTAAGGGACGTCTTTTAGTTCATGGATTGGGGATCGCAAGATAAGCGGTCCCCATTTTTTTTGGGGGCTGCCCATTTTCATCGAGATGAATAGACAAGGGAGACCATGCCATTGGGGCGGTCGTCGGGACCGATTCATCGGCATTTATCGCAAGCCCCATCATCTACAACTGGCCCTTAAGAAAATGGGGGCGTGAAAAGGTCGGCGTCGTGCAGAGCCCGGCCTGAAGCAAGATCGGCCTAAGGAGGAAATAGAGGATATGAAATCAACTCTGGAGAAAAGAAAACCCACAGGCATGCTTTTACTACTGATTTTGGCCATTTTCATGAGCGCAACGCCCTGCTCCGGGGGACAAAAATCTCAGACCTCCGGCCCGGAAGATGTTTTGATCGTCACCGGGACCGTTACCAATGCCCAAGGCAAAGGAGTCAAGGAGGCTGCCATCGGGTTTTTCATCAACGGAAAGGAGGTTGAGCGTGAAAACGAGCTGTTATCCGAAAACCGGGGCACCTACAAGGCCGAACTTTTTCTGCCAAAGGGAACCCTTTCAGGCGCTAAGGTCACGATGGATATAAAAAAGCCCTGTTACGAGAACTCAGGCCCTGTGGCGCTTGACCACATCATCCAGGAGAAGATCGACGGAAAAGGCTCCACGACCTATCTCGCCCATCAAAACGTTGTGCTCAAAAGGATCATCAGCCCGGCTTTCTGGATCGCCACATCTGTCCTGATCCTGGTCTACGGCCTCATCGCCTTTGAGGTCATACACAGGACCCTTGCCGCCCTTTTAGGGGCGGCCACGCTCCTCCTTATAAGCTATACGGCTGGGACATACCATCCGGGTTACGTGATTCTCACCTTTGAGGATGCGATCCACGCCATGGATATGAATGTCATCTTTCTGCTCATGGCCATGATGATGATCGTGGGGGTTTTAAGGAGGACCGGTCTCTTTCAGTGGATGGCCTTTCGGTCCTATCAACTGGCCCGGGGCAGCGTCTTTGCCCTTTCCATGATCCTCATGGTTGTCACGGCCGTCATCTCGGCCTTTCTGGACAACGTCACCACCATGATCCTGATCATCCCGGTAACCATCAATATCGCCTTGGTGCTCAAGATCAACCCCTTGACCCTGCTCATGCCCGAGGTCTTTGCCTCCAACGTGGGCGGCACGGCCACCCTCATAGGGGACCCTCCCAACATCATGATCGGGTCCTACGCCAAATTGACCTTTCTCGACTTTGTGCAAAACCTGACGGTCATCTGCTTCATTTCCTTAACCGTGACCATGGTCTATTTCATCTATTGGTACAAAAAGGACTATCTCAAGGCCCAGGTGGTGGATGTCAAAAAAATGATCGGCGAACTGAAAGAGACCTACCGGATCACCAACAAAATGCTCCTTTTCCAGTCCGCCCTCATGCTTGGCATCACTATCTTCCTCTTCATCATTCACGGCGCCCTGCATATGGAGCCCAGCATCGCGGCCATGGTAGGGGCCGCGATACTCCTGGTGATCAGCCGGGTGAATATCGTGGAAATGCTGGAGCATGAGATCGAATGGCCCACCCTTGTCTTTTTCATGATGCTCTTTGTCATCGTGGCCGGCGCCGAAGAGACAGGCCTGATCCAGATCATTGCCGACTGGGTCAACCATATGTCCAAGGGGTCCATCGTGGTGGCCATCGTGGTAATCCTCTGGGTATCGGCCCTCGCCTCGGCCATCATCGACAACATCCCCTTCACAGCCACTATGCTCCCTATCGTGGCCTATCTGAACGAGGTGGTTCCCGGGGCTGAAAGCGGGATTTTGTGGTGGGCCCTGGCTTTAGGGGCCTGCCTGGGCGGCAATGGGACCATGATCGGGGCCAGCGCCAATGTGGTCACGGTGGGCATTGCCGAAACCCAGGGCTACCGCATATCGTTCATGCAATATATGAAGATCGCCTTCGCGCCCATGATCATCACCATTGTGCTTTGCACCATCTGGCTGCTGCTGGTGGTAAGGTGAGTATCGTTCATCTCAATCATCAACGGATCTGTCACAAGGCCTCCATGAAATCCGGTTCTCCATCACGGATCTGGTTTTTTACGGATGGCAAATAATCACATTCAAGCCATCTCCTCCGGGAGGGGGGTAATTCGACTGGGCAAGGAGGCGTGCACCCATTGAACAAAGATATCGTTCTGGAAAAGCTCGAGACCATTCGCAGCCGAATCGTGGTCTGTTTGCTGATCATGGGGATAGGGTTTGCCGGGTCCTATTCTTTCAGTGAGAAAATCCTCGCATTCATCATGCGGCCACTGACCCGTGTGATGCCGCCTGGCGAGACGGCCGTCTTCACTTGGCTTCCAGAGGCCTTCTTCTGTCATCTCAAGGCGGCGCTTGGCGTGGGCCTCCTGGTGGCCCTGCCTGCCATGATCTATGCGATCTGGTCTTTTTTCGCACCTCGTCACGGCATGAAGGGGAAGCTCTCATCTTTGTTGGTGGTCGGTTTGGCGACCCTGCTGTTCATTGGAGGCACCAGCTTCTGTTATTTTCTTGTCATGCCGTTTGCCTTTAAATACCTGATCGGCCTTGCCCCTGAGTCGGTCCGCCCCCTTCCTTCGCTGGGGGAATATTTCGGGTTGGCATGCTGGCTCCTCTTTGCTTTCGGCGCGATCTTTGAGCTTCCTCTCATCGTGAGCATATTGTCTCACACAGGCATTGTCACACCCGCCTTTCTTCAGAAGAACAGGAAGTATGCCTTTCTCCTGAGCTTCGTCTTGGCGGCCATTCTCACCCCAACCCCTGATGTTTTTAACCAGGTTCTGATGGCGGGACCGCTGGTGATACTATATGAACTGGGAATTCTTGGCGCGCGCATTTTTGTTCCGAAGAAGCCGTCTAACAGGGTTACAGACTTAAAGATCTCTGGTTGAACATGATGAAAGCAATTTGTCCGTGAGGGTTTTATGTTAAAAGGTTTACACCTGAACTCCAAAAACGGAATTTAGCCGTAAAGAGCAAAGTAAGGAGAGAAAAACCGATGGAACTTATCAGACCTGGAACAAATATTGATTTTGTGGGCAAACGGAAATGGGCCTACAGTATCTCTTCGCTGATGATCCTGATCACCATTGCCCTCTTTATTTGGAGAGGCGGTCCGAACTATGGTGTGGATTTTGCCGGGGGCACGGTCATTCAATTCAAACTGGGGAAGAAACAAGCCATCTCTGAGATAAGAGAGGCGCTCAGGAACTTTCAACTCGAGGGGACTCACATCCAGGAGTTTAAAGAGGGGGGTGAGGCAGAATATCTCATACGGATAGGGAAAGGGAAGGAAGTGGCAGGAATTGGAGAAAAGGTACAGGAGGCCCTTGATGCAAAGTTCGGACGGGGGGCAGTGGAGATCAGACGTGTTGAAAGCGTCGGCCCCCAGGTGAGCGAAGACCTGAGGGAGAAGGCCCTGTTCGCCATCTTCTATTCCATCCTTTTCATGGGGGTCTACATCTCAGGCCGTTTCGAAATGAAATGGACCATGAGCGTCATCATGGCGCTGTCTCTCTGTGCCGTCACCTATGCAGCCCTCCGGCTTGGGGTGAGCGTTACCTGGCTCATTATCATCGCGCTGTTTGTTACCTTGATACTGTGCTGGCTGTTGAATCTGAAATATGCACTTGGCGCCATCATCGCGCTCATACACGATGCGGCGGTCACCTTGGGTGCATTCGCCCTTACCGATCGGGAGTTCTCCCTCACGACTATCGCCGCGCTCCTCACCATCGTAGGGTATTCCCTCAATGACACGATCATCATATATGACAGAATCAGGGAGAATCTGCGGCGCACCCGAAAGCAGGATCTGGCAAAACTGATCAATGACAGCGTCAATCAGACCCTGAGTAGAACCCTGATTACGTCGGGCACAACCCTGATGGTGGTGGTGGCGCTTTTTATTTTTGGCGGCAACGTGATCCATGATTTCGCTTTTGCCCTGATGGTGGGATTCGTGGTGGGAACCTACTCGAGCGTGTATGTGGCGAGCCCTATTCTGCTGCTCTTTGAGAGAAAAAAGTCGGCTTCGGAAACATTGAAATAAATGCTCGATTCTGGCGCTCCTGGATTCTGTCTTCTAACATGCACACAGACTCATCGCAGAAGTCGCCAACTAAGTGAGTTGTATTAAGGCAAGGCTGTCAAACTTGAGGAATCGGCATTGTTGAAAGATGCTAAAGGCAAACCTGAAGAATAAGGAGGGTGGATGACAGGAAAAACGAAACTTGGGCGCGTAGTTGTCTTTTTTGGCAATACTGGATTTCTGGGGCATTGGAACCATGGGGTGCGAAACCACAACCAATATGGAGGGACTTAAAAGGAAGACCCAACAGGCCTTAAAAGATAGCAAGAAGGCTCGGGCAGGGGCAACAGGTTCATCTGAATACAAAAATAAACCAGCCGCCAGCGTCCGGAAGGCAGAAAGGAGTCTGCACGAAAATTCCAGGATATCTTGAACCGGCTTACAACAAATAACCAAAATAGATTGGTTGGATTTTTTGCTGATAGTGCAATGGGTTGTATAAACGGTTTTATTCGCGAAAAAGGAGATTGCACAATGTTAGGGTGGAAAGACAAATTCTTTTCGGAAAAGAAGAAGGCAAGTTCAAGCATAGAACAACTTGCTCCAGGAAAAAGCCTTATATACCGGTTACCCGAAATTTATCACAGCGGTATAGGTGTGTTTGCAGTTATTGAACTGAATCAGGATTTTCCCAAGAATGGTCGAAAATATATTATCAGTACAGACACAGCAGAGAACGGCAACCCAAAAGGCCAAAAGATTCGTCGCTGGGACACCAATAAAACCAAACAAATCATAGACTGGCTCAAGGACAAAAATGCCACTCCGTTCAATTGATGCCCATGGCGCTTTTTCATGACACGTTTTCGGCAATGAAGTACTCCTAAAGGATCGAGGCGTCATATTATAATTACTGTTTGTAACGATTTGGGGGGCGCTCAAAGTCAAACATAGAACCAGGGCTCACGAAGAAGACTTGGAATGAGGCCTGTACCTTCAAGACGACTTATTCTTCCATTCAGGAGGACGAGCATCAGGATGAGAGAGACGAGGATCATGATGGGAATCTGCAAGCGAACCACCTGGGCATCTATGTGAAGGGGGGGGAACGGGGACGTAGGTGACATATTGACTTATTGTATTTGGGGTGCTAAAAGCAGCAGATGCCACGTCAATCAAGAATAGATGCTCCTGG
>CAYPDL010000171.1:0-6480 GCA_964409475.1 uncultured Desulfobacteraceae bacterium
GGCGGCTCTACGCGGATGCCCTCGGTAAGAGAACTGGTAGAAGAGACCTTTCATAAGAAGCCGTTCATACGGATAAACCCCGATGAAGTGGTGGGAATCGGGGCGGCTGTCCAGGCAGGCGTCCTGATGGGGGAGATCCATGACGTGGTCCTGGTGGATGTAACGCCGCTATCATTAGGGATAGAAACCGAAGGGGGTCTTTTTTCCAGGATCATTTCCCGGAACGCCACTATTCCCACCTCTGCCAGCCAGATATTCACCAATGCGGAGGATGATCAAACCGTGATGGATTTTCATATCCTCCAGGGTGAGCGGGAGATGGCCATCGACAATATCAGCCTGGGGCAATTTCAGTTGACCGACATTCCAGCCCTCCCCAGGGGAAAGGCCCATGTCGAGGTGATGTTTCAGATCGATGTAAACGGGATCGTGAAGGTCTCTGCAGAGGAGCTTTATACGGAAACAAAGACCGGGATACGTATTGACGCCTCACACCTGCTGGCAGAGGAGGAGGTGGAACAGGTGATCCGGGAGGCAGAGGCGCATGCTGAAGAAGACAGGAGCCGACGCGGGGAGGCGGAGATCAACATCCGGGCCGACGGCATGATCCGCGCGGCCGAACTGTTTCTTGAGGAGAAAGAGGGGAAGATTTCCAGTGCGTCCAAACACCGGATCGAGCAGTGCATATTTGATCTGAAAGAGGCCCTGAGCGAAGGGGATAGCGAGGTCATTGAGCAAAAGACGGGCGCCTTGAGGAAGATGCTGGAGGGATCGTAATAGTCCAAAGTCGAGTGTTCGGTAGGCAGTAACCGTTTGGTTAGACTATTGTTGATTGAAAAAACTGTATTCACCGCAGAAGGCGTCCCGCCTGAGGCGGGACGTACTCTGCGCCTCTGCGGTGAGTAATGACTAATGGCCAATGATCCCGGTGAAATACGCTACGCTGTCCCTATCGGGAATTTCACGGGGCAGGCCAATGACTAATGACCCCTGAACCATGATGAAACGAGAACCCATAGCACTGAAATCCCCAAGACGAAGCATGCCGGCCATGCCTAACAGCAGGCCTGAACTCCTCCCAGGCGAGGAGGTGGTTCTTGAGGCCCAGGGCGGATACAGGGAGCGGCACCGCAGAGGATGGAGGCCTGTCCAGATCTTTTTAACCACTCAGCGGCTGATCTGTTACCTGAGACCACACATCAAATTTCAGCTTGCCATTGACAGGGTCAGAAAACTGGACGACGAGAGACACTACTATGTTCTGAAGACAAGGGATGCCCTCTGCGTCACATATGATGCGGCAGAAGGGTCACGGGCCGGTAGGGTCCTTTTTATCACCAACAGGATGGCTTTGTGGAAAAAGAAGATCCAGCAGCTTTGCTTCCTGAAGGTGGATCTTGAAACCATTCAACGGGTTGCCGATCAGTTAGACGCTGACGGCAGGGAAATTGTGTGGCACCTGTGGGAGCACCGCCACGCAAGGATTGACCGGCTTGCCGACCTGATAGGGGCCCCGGATCATATGCATGTCCTGTCTGTGATCACGGAGACCATCAATCCCATTTCTCAAAAGGCGCTTGGATGTCCGATCCTCTCCTTTGAAAGGAAACGAATCGACCCTGAAACTGGGGAAACCATCACCTTCAGTTGGTGGCTGATCGGTCAAAAGGATCGCCTTTCCCCCAATGAAGCGCGATTCGTGGATATCTTTGATGAGGAAGCTCACATAAAGGTCATTATGGAGGTGAGGGGGATCGAAACGGGCGATGTCAGGCTCGATTTTGATAAGGACCGGGTCATTGTCCGGTGCCACAAGTTAGGGGCCTCTCTGAGGGAAAGACTGGACCTGCCCCATGAGGTGAGACCACAAGATTATGAGATGCGCATCCGGAACAATTTTCTGGAACTCCGGTTGTCCAAGGTCCAAAGTCCAAAGTCATTTGGAATTGACTATTGACGTTTGAAAAACCTGTATTCACCGCAGAGGCGCAAAGAGTGCAAAGGAAAAAACTGGTCACTTGGTAACCTTTCAGCTTGTAGGGTCACAGCGGAATAGTATAGTGCGAATAGTCTACAAATTAGATGAGCGATCCAGTTTTTAGATGGCTCTTATTGCTTTCCGTCCTCTCAACGGAAAGCAATAAAAAAACTTAACCTCTGCCTCCTCTGCGCCTCTGCGGTGAGCAATCATCAATGATTAATGAATAATGACAGCGCAGCGAATGACAACCGAATGACGGCCCAAGGCACAATGATCGCTTAACACTGCAGGGACGCAGACAAAATGGAAGGGAAGGACAAATTGCAGGGAACAAATGTTTTATAAACGGTCCGGAAGCCTACATTATAAAACAGGATATTTGGTTAGATGTAAATCCGGAATCTAAAATCGCAGGGGTTCTTCCCAAAGGGCCGTGGAGGTATCTTATGAACTTCTTTAAAAATTTGTCCATATTCGGAAAATTCATTTCGGTTGTGTTGCTCATCCTCTTGCTGGAAACGGCCATCGCTATATCCAGCACCTACTTCTTAAACCGTGAAAACGCGAACCTGAATGCCATCGTCGATCAGGATGCAGAGAAGATAAAGCTGGCTGCCCGTATTAACCGGAACCTTGTGGAGATCCACAGGGCTGAAAAAAATATGCTCCTCTCAAGCACCAAAGAAGCCATCGAGCGATACTCAAGCAGCATTTCGGGATATAAAAACGAACTCGAAGATCGCTTCGCCGAGTTAAAGAAGTTGGTTGATGTTGAGGATAAGGCACTGCTCAGCCAGTTTTCTACGAACTACCAGGAGTTCATAAGAATCAACAGTTACATTGAATCACTGGTTTTTCATGAATTCGTATTGTCACCCAACGTCGAGCATGAACATTCCGCTTCTTCTCCAGTCTTGCTGACATCTGAAGCAATTACCCTGTCGCAGGGAAAAGGAAGGGAAGCCTTTAACCGGGCTTCTGAAGCCGTAGAGAAATTGGTCGAGATGACCGAAGCCGGTCTTGAGACGAGTAAGGCTTCAAGCGATCGGAGCTTTCAAACAGCGCTGACTGTGGTCGTTGTGCTGGCCGTTTTCAGCATCGTAATCGGGCTAATTTTGGGACTCCTGGTATCAAGGTCCATTTCAAATGGCATGAACAGCATGGTGTCAGTGGCGGATGCCATTGCCGGCGGCGATCTGGAGACCCCCATTGAGATCAACCGCAAAGACGAAATCGGAAAGCTGTCCGTTTCCGTTTTGGAGATGCAAAAGGCCCTGAAAAGATCACGCGATGAAAGCGCGGACCAGAACTGGCTGAAAACAGGTATCGTAAGGCTAAACGATGTGATGCTCGGTGAAACGGAGCTGGCCGGTCTGGGCAATAATGTCATCACGGAAATAGCAACCTACCTTGATGCAAAGGTGGGTGCATTTTATTTAACGGAGGACAGGGAAAAAGAACCCGTGCTCTCGCTTCTGGGCAGCTACGCCTACATGGAGCGCAGGAACCTTTCCAATACGTTCAAGTTCGGCGAAGGATTGGTGGGACAGTCCGCCCGGGAGAAGAAGCGGATTCTTGTCAGCAATGTCCCGGAGGATTACATCAAGGTGGTCTCCGGTCTTGGAGAATCCAGCCCGCGGTTTATATCCGTCATCCCATTCCTTTACGAAAACCAGGTCACGGGTGTCATCGAGATCGGTTTTCTGGACCAGCCTACAGATCTGCAAGTAGCGTATCTGGATCAGGCCATGTCCGCAATTGCCATTAATTTCGAAACCGTGCAGGGCCGCGAGCAACTGGCAAAGGCTTTAGCGCAATCTCAGACACTCGCGGAAGAACTGGAGACCCAGCAGGAGGAACTCAGGGCAACCAATGAAGAATTGGAAGAACAGACACAAGCCCTGGAGGAGTCGGAACACAAACTGAAGACGCAACAGGAAGAACTCGAGGTGGCCAACGAGGAACTGAGGGAAAAGAATGAATCTCTCGAACAGCAGAAACGGGAAATTGAGTTAACAAGAAAGGCAATGGAAGAGAAAGCGGAAGAGCTGGCGATTGCAGGTAAATACAAATCCGAGTTCCTGGCCAATATGTCCCACGAATTGAGGACACCCCTGAATAGTCTGCTTCTTCTTTCAAGCATCCTTGCGGAGAATAAAGAAGGAAATCTCACAGAGGATCAACTGGAGTCCACCCGAGTCGTTTACCAGAGTGGAAACGACCTTCTTTCTCTCATCAATGAGATCCTGGATCTGTCAAAGATTGAAGCCGGTCAGATGGAACTTCAGGCTGAAGATCTGCTGATCAAGGATCTGGCCGAAAGTTTGATGGCTAACTTTCAACACATGGCTGATGATAGAGGTCTGCGTCTGGCCGTCAATATCAGTGAAAATGCACCGGCAGACATCCATGCGGACAGAAAACGGGTTGAGCAGATTATGAAAAACCTGTTGTCAAACGCCATCAAGTTCACCGAAAAAGGAAGCGTCACAGTCGATTTCAGTCGCCCGGCAGGAGATGTGGACCTGTCCAGAAGCGGGCTGGACAGAAAGAACGCTATTGCGATTGCCGTAAAGGATACGGGCATCGGCATTTCACCGGAAGACCAGAAGATTGTTTTTGAGGCCTTTCAGCAAGTGGAAGGCGGAACCGCAAGGCAATACGGCGGAACCGGCCTGGGTCTTTCCATCTCCCGGGAACTGGCCCGCCTTTTGGGAGGAGAAATCCAACTGGTCAGTGAAAAAGGAAAGGGGTCGGTCTTCACCCTTTATCTTCCGATAAAGGTTGAAGAAACGCGGAGATCGGAGATCGGAGGTCGGAGCTCGGAAGAGGGGACGGGAAGACAGTTCCGCGTTCCGCGTTCCGCGTTCGAGAGTTCCGAGCTCCGAACGCCGCCTTCCATCGAGGATGACCGCGACAGCCTATCAGAGGATGAAAAGGCCATCCTGGTCATTGAAGATGACCCGAAGTTCGCAAGACTGCTCCTGAAACTATGCCATGAGAGGGGGTTGAAATGCCTGGCGACGCCTTTCGGCGAAGAAGGGCTGGAACTCGCGGAAAAGTACCTGCCCGAAGCCATCATTCTGGACATCAAACTTCCTGGAATCGACGGGTGGACGGTTCTGGAGACTTTGAAGGAAAGCCCTAAAATCCGGCACATTCCGGTCCATATCATGTCTGTTGAAGAGCCTACAATGGAGGCATTCAGAAAGGGCGCCATCGGTTACCTGCAGAAACCGGTAAAAAAGGAAGAGCTTGAAGCGGCATTTCATAAGCTTGATGATGTGTCTTCCAAAGAGGTGAAAAACCTGCTGGTGGTAGAGGATGATGAAAACCTGCGGAAAAGCATTGTCAAGCTGATGGGGAACGGCGATGTATGCGCGGAGGAAGCGGCAAACGGAGAGGAAACGATCCGGGCGTTGAAATCTAAAACCTTCGATTGCATGATCCTGGATCTGGGCCTTCCGGACATGTCCGGATTTCAGTTGCTGAAGGCGCTTGAAGCGGAAGAGGGCGTTAGGATACCGCCGGTCATTGTCTATACCGGCAGGGAACTCACCCGGGAAGAAGACGTGCAACTTCGCGAGTATGCGGAATCGATCATTGTGAAAGGGGTGAAGTCAGAGGAAAGATTGTTAGATGAAGCCTCACTGTTCCTGCATCGCGTGGTGAGCAAAATGCCTGAAAAAAAGCGACAAATGATAACCAGCCTCCACGATACGGATGCGATGTTCAAGGATAAGACGGTTCTTGTCGTCGATGACGACATGAGAAACGTCTTTGCCCTCTCCAGGGTACTGGAGGGAAAAGGGATGCGGGTACTAAAGGCAGAGAACGGACAAAGGGCGCTGGAAGTTTTAAAAGACACACCTGCGGTGGATCTGGTGCTGATGGATATCATGATGCCTGTAATGGATGGTTATGAAACCATGAAACGAATCAGGGCGCAGGAAACGTTTCGAAAACTCCCCGTCATCGCTTTGACCGCCAAGGCCATGAAGGAAGACAAGACGCGCTGTATTGCTGCAGGAGCAAGCGATTACCTGCCGAAACCGGTGGATGTGAACCGTTTGAGTTCCATGATGCGGGTGTGGCTGTATAGGTGATTTTGGATTTTAGATTTGGGATCTCGGATCTTGATTAATACAAAGGGGAAAAACTGTGAATGAACATCAGATGAAAAAAAGGACAAAAGAGTTTGCTAAGGAAATTATACGGCTCTGCAGAAAGTTGTCTAATAACCGGGAAGGAAATCTGATAGGGAATCAGATCTTTCGATCCGGGACATCCGTGGCCGCCAATTATCGATCAGCATGTAGAGCAAAGTCCAAAGCTGACTTCAGAGCAAAACTATCCATCGTTGAAGAAGAAGCGGATGAAACCCTCTTTTGGCTGGAACTCATAAAGGAAATGGAAATCCTTCAGATGCCGGAAATAGATGCCTTGATGAAAGAAAACGATGAAATAATCTCGATTATTGTTTCGTCAATAAAAACCGC
>CAYPDL010000172.1:0-6446 GCA_964409475.1 uncultured Desulfobacteraceae bacterium
GACCTGGAGGCCCATTACGTCAAACTACTCAGGGCGCTGGGGCAACAAAAGGGCATGATCGGCCAGATTTTTGTCAAGTCCCAGAACCAGATTCAGGACCCGACTTGGAAAACCTCCCCGATCCCGATGTGCTGGCCGAAGAAATCATCGAGAATCTTGAAGCAGGTGTTCAAAGTTTCAAGCAGATCATGGAATCGATTAATGGACAATAATAGGGCATGCGGGACGTCCCGTAACTCCCATTAACTCAAAGAAATACGCAATGGCACTCTCATCCTCTGAAATTGAAGACCTTAAGGTAGCCAAGAATATCCTCGAACATCCCGGCCTTGCTGCGAAGATCAGCGCCATTGTCGGTTCACCGATTGAAAAGGGCTTTGCAATGCTGCCCAAGAAGTGGAATCTGGTGGTGAATGACGCCACGAGAAAATCAATCGAGACGGCGCTCAATGTGGCACTGTGGACTATGGATCACAGCAAGGCGGAGTCGCCATCAAACTGGTGGCATAAATTGGCGGTCGGAACAACCGGAGCGGCCGGAGGCGCCTTCGGGTTGCCTGCGCTCGCCATTGAGCTGCCTGTGTCGACGACGATTATGCTCAGATCAATTGCAGATATCGCCCGAAGCGAGGGTGAGAATTTGGGAACGCCGGACGCGAGACTTCAATGTATCCAGGTCTTGGCTCTTGGGGGTCGCTCAAAGAACGATGATGCGGCGGAGACAGCATATTTTACGGCTCGAGCGGCAATGGCCAAAGCCGTCTCGGATGCCGCAGCCCATTTGGCAAAAAAAGGCTTTTCCGATAAAGGGGCGCCTGCAATCGTTCGACTCATAACCCAGATTGCCTCTCGTTTCTCTATGGTTGTGTCTGAAAAGGCGGCAGCCCAAGCAGTGCCTATTGTCGGGGCTTTCGGCGGGGCGATAATCAACACCTTGTTCATTGATCACTTCCAAGACATGGGAAAAGGTCACTTTATCGTCCGCAGGCTGGAGCGTCTTCATGATCCGGAAGAAGTTAGGCGGATGTATGAAGCGTTGTAATCTTGTTGCTTGATATCTGTCAGCAATATACCCTATTCCCAGTCTCTCTCTGCCCCAAGAGGCAGGCAAAAAGGCAGGTAGAAATCGAGCGGACAATAACAGAAGACCCCGCGTCCAGTTGAATTGATAACCATGCACGCCACCGTGGTCCAGAGCGACCGGTAGGAGAGGTCTCTGACATGGGAAAGCATAAGGCGGTAAAAAAATGAATCGATCAGATTTGTCCGGTTTATCTACTTTTGTCTCTTATATTCTTTGGCAACTTTCAGAAAATTGGCCAAATAGATCCCGCTCTGGTTGTAATCATTTACCACCGCACCATGGAATTGCGCCGAATATGCGGGACGTTTAGAGCTTTTTAACGCCTGGATATAGGAAGTCTCAGCCGTCACATGGAATTCCTTATATCTCTCGTCCTGAAGAAAAAGCGGGCTGATGGCCCAGCTATGGATCTCCACTGCGCGGAACGGATTCGGCACACCCTCGTAAATGGGATCGTTCAGGTATTGCGGCCTGATCCGTACCCTTTCAGGCGTCTGACCCATTGTCAGACGAAATATGGTATCATCGAACCACCCCATCCAGTTTGCAAAACTTATTCCATACGCCATGGCATAAAACTCGTTCCCGGCACAGATTCCCATCATGGGGATATCGTCAACCCTTCTGATGATCTCCAATTCACCATAAAATTCAAATAGCGGCAGGTATTGCCAGTCCGCATTGTTGCCACTGAAAATAATGGCCATCGGTCTGTTCGTAAGGGCACGCAATACCTTCAGCGATATCTCCTGATGGGGAACTGTAACGCACTTATAGCCCCTGCCTTCAACAAACCTGGCAAGCTGTGTGTAGGTGAACCCGTTCATCTGGTTGCCGATAATGAGCACGTAATCGCCATCCGGCACGTCCGGAACCCGGGGCTCACCCCTGACATAAGGAATGATCGCATTAATCTGTGCCTGAAGGGAATTCTGAGAGTAGATGACCAAACGGTAATAGCGTGTATTCACCGGCCTGAAATCGATGATGTTTCTGTACGTATCATTCTTCCTGATCTCTGTCCCTTCAATATCGGACCAGGTGTGCCCATTATCGCTCCCCTGCCATACAAGATGGGTCAGCCACCCGGCTGCCTGGGTCGTCTGCCTGGTCGAGAGCATCCAGAAACGCGTGACCGGCGTCTTTCTCCCCATATCCAGCACCAGCCATGAAAAAGCTTCACCGGCTGCACGGGGGGCATTGTTCCAGTAGGTTATCTGCCCCTGATCGCTCCAGTCGATAATATTTTTTGGGTCCTCCCCGCTGGAGGCGCTCACATCCAGAACCGGGGCACGAAGGAACCCGGCGAAGGTCCTGGAGTTTTTGACATCCACATGAAACCGGGTCGTTACCCAATCGCTGGAATGACCTTGGCGGTCAAACGTCTTTGCCCGCCAGTAATAGGTCCCATCACTTAGTTCATGCCGGGGTTCAACCTGTTTTTCCGATATACGCGGCGTCTGCGGTGCGATATCCCTGTAAACGACGGTCTTATCCGGCGGGAATTGGGGGTCCTTTGATATTTCAAAGGTCAAGGCATAGGGTTTCGTCATGCCGACCGGGTTTCCGACCGAAAGGATCGGCCTGCAGTTGGTAAGGATCATGTCCAGTTGAGGGTTGTTATCAAAGGACGGCGGGGGGAGGTTCTGCTCCCCGCCCGGGCTGGCCGCAGACCGGCCGATGGGCGAAGGTTGATTCACGGATTTGCAGCCGCCGGTCAAACCGATAACACCGATCAGAACTGCCAGGATTGCTGGCTTCCATTTTATTGTTCGCTTCATCATATTGCAGACCTCGTCATAGGTAATGTTTTGTGGATGAACAGATTTGAGTGCAGTATTTCCTCGCTGCTACAGGTGCGGATTCATCGGCGGCCAGGGCCGAACCCCAACTGATGCGGTTGAAACCTCACCTACCCTGGATGCTGCCGCGAAAAAAGGTTCCATTCACCAGATTGCCTGTTGTGGTTCGCCATTACCTTTGGAATTAGCTGTGATTGTACCCGCCGGCGCTTTCCTCTGTGAGCGGTACGGCCACCGGATTTTTCCCGAAATAATCGATGCACCGCCGCATATCACCTAAGAGGAGGTCGCCAAGGTCCCGGCTGACACCGTGACGTACCAGGATACGTTGAACCACCATGTCCTGCCTGTTAGCGGGCATGGAGTAGGCCGGAACCTGCCATCCGCGGCTTCTCAACCGGTCTGCAAGATCGTAAAGGGTAAATCCCGGATTTACGCCATCCTTCAGTGACCAGCAGAGGGCCGGGATCCCGCCCCGGCCGTCGTAGATCACCTTAAACGGCCCCACCTTACCGATCTCATCGGCTAAGTAGGCAGCGGTTCCATAGCAGGCCTGCTGAATCTTGCGGTAGCCCTCCCTGCCCAATCTCAGAAAATTGTAATACTGAGCAATGACCTGTCCGCCGGGTCGCGAAAAGTTCAGCGCAAAGGTCGCCATATTGCCGCCAAGATAGTTGACCCAAAAGATTAAATCATCGGGCAACTCTTTTTTATCGCGCCAGACGACCCAGCCAACACCGAGCGGCGCCAGACCGAACTTGTGGCCGGACGCATTGATCGATTTTACACGGGGCACACGGAAATCCCACTCAAGGTCTGGGTCCACAAAGGGCGCCAGAAACCCACCACTGGCCCCGTCCACATGAATGGGAATATCCAGGCCGGTATCCTCTTGAAGTTGATCAAGGGCCTCGGCAACCGCCTTGACCGGCTCGTACTGACATGTAAAGGTGACCCCTAAGGTGGGAACCACACCGACGGTATTTTCATCGCAACGCTTGAGGACCTCCTCTGGCGTCATGATCAGGCGGTCTCCTTCCATCGGGATCTCCCGCAGTTCCACATCCCAATATCGGGCAAACTTGTGCCAGCAGATCTGTACCGGACCGCATATCATGTTGGGCCTGTCCGTGGGCTTTCCCTGTGCCCGCATCTTTTCCCGCCACCGCCATTTCATGGCCATCCCCCCTAACATGGCGGCCTCACTCGAGCCGGTGGTGGAGCAGCCCATGGTGTTGGCGGCTTCAGGCGAGTTCCACAAATCCGCTAACATATGCACACAGCGCGACTCAATCTCCGCCGACTGGGGATACTCATCCTTGTCGATCATGTTCTTATCAATGGCCTCGTTCATGAGTTGGTGGACCTCGGGTTCCACCCAGGTCGAGCAGAAGGTGGCCAGATTCTGGCGCGAGTTGCCGTCCAGCATCAACTCGTCATGCACCACCTGGTAGACGTGGCGAGGGTTTTGCTCGATTTCGGGGAATTTGTATTTGGGCATTCTGACAGCAAGATCCGTCGACGCATACAGATCATCCAAGAGATTGTCTCTTACTCTGTTTTTTTCATGCAAAGCCATGGGTCATCCTCCTCTGTCTATTATGTTTATGGACTTGATGTTCAATACAGATTCATTGTTATTCGTCCCCGTTTTCCCCCATCCGAATCACTTCTTCCACTCCGGTTTTCTTATCTTATGAATCCAAAGAGGCAAACCTATGAATACTATCATGCCGGCCGAGACCAGGCCCACATAGAGGGCCGGGTTGCCCACAGGCAAATTTGTCGGCGGAAAAAAGCCAACTACCAGAGAAAAGCAAACCCCTAACAGACCGATCCCGGCAACAAGGCATAACCCATACAATCCGCCGGGAACCTTATAGGAGCGCGGCAGATCCGGCTGGCTGTATCGCAGCTTGATGGCCGCGGCATACATCATGATGTACATGGCCAGATACAGGGTGATAGTCATGGCCGAAAGGACAAAAAATGCGACACTCACGTTGTCCATGAAGAAATAGAGCGAGGCTAACAGGGTAACAATGATTCCCTGGATTATCAGGATGTTGACCTGCATGCCGTTCTTATTGGTTTTGGCCATGAAAGGCGGGATCTCGCCGTTCTTGGCCGTCTCTAACAGGCCGCGGCTGGGGCCGCTGATCCACGACATTACCCCGCCGATAGCCCCGAACGCAGCCAGCAGGCCGATGATAGGGGTCAAAAAATCGAGATGAAATTTATCTAATAACTCTTTGAATGCCTGCATCAAGCCGGCCGTAAGGCTGATCTCATCTGCTGGTATCACTGCAGCCACAGACAATGATCCCAAGGTGAATAGGAAAAAGATTATGACCATGGAAAGGAACATGCTTTCAGGGAACTGTTTGGCCGGGTCTTTTAGTTCGGTCGCATGAACGGCATGCACCTCAACTCCGGCAAACAGCAAGATAATGCCCGCCAAAAAAGCCACACTCCCTAAGCCGGTAATGTGCGGAAACAAACGCGCATGGGGTGCCAGCCCTGCCGCCTTTTCCGCAGTAACAACAGCGGCCCCGGGTTCCATAAACTGCAACGGATTTCCCTGGTCAACCCACAGAAGACCCAGGACAATAATCATGATCCCCGGCAGCACCGTTCCTAACAAAACCCCGTATTTCGTCACGGAACTGACAACATCTGTCCCGGCCAGAGTCAGAAACGTCGCTCCCCAGTAGCAGACAAGAATAACGATTCCGGTAAAAGAACCTTTGTCTGCCAGGCCAGGATCCATGAAAAGATAAGCCAGTGCCCCGGCAGCAAACGCCAGTACTGTGGGATACCAGACCACGTTCTGGATCCACTGCAGCCAGATGGCCGTAAAGCCCCAGCGCGAGCCAAAGGCTTGTTTCACCCAGGAATAAACGCCCCCCCCCTCCTTGCTGAATGCGCCACCCAACTCAGCCGCGACCAAGGAAGCCGGCAGCAGGAACATAACGGCGGCAAACAGGATATAAAAAATCATGGAAAGCCCCTCTTTAGCCATCATGGGCAACCCCCGTAAACTAACCACCGCCGCCACGGTCATCATACTGAGTGTAAATACCGTCATCTTCTTCTTACTCGATTGTTGCATGGTTTTGTTCCTCCCTTTGATGTTAAACTGATCGCCAATCTTTGGGGGTTAGGCGCCTATGGCAGATAGACCTTGCCCAATGAAGACTTTCACTCCGCAAGAGGCGCCAACGGCCTGTTCGGCCCAGAATTCACCTTCCCCTTTTTATGTTCTCAGGTTTCACACCCTGCCTCGATCGCGAGGATAAGCTGTCCGCTGATTAGCGGTTAACAATGCGATTCAATGTTTCATCTGTCAAGCGCTTTCGGTTTAAACGGTTCACTTCCTTTCTGAGTCGGCGTTGTTTTTCGAGGTTTTGGTCCCTGCAAGTGACAATGCTGTCTCTGAGTCCCTCGTGACATTGTTGTGGTGTGAAATAATTACTCAAGTTTCGCACCCTTCATTAGGCTATCCTTTCAATAAATTTGGCATGATACGTCTATACGGGACGACTAAAACTCAATTTGGA
>CAYPDL010000173.1:0-6334 GCA_964409475.1 uncultured Desulfobacteraceae bacterium
GTTGCAGCCTTTTACAAAGAGATCCCCACGGACCTGATACCTCCCGGTCTGGAACACGAAGGGGTGCGAAACTTGAGATTCTTAAATAACATACGGGGGAACAGAAATGGATGGCATTGTTGGTATGTACGGTCTTGGCGACCCTGAATTGGTGAGCAAGGCATTCATCGCCACGGGCGCCTGTCAGCACAGGGGCAAGGCGAGTACCGGTCTAGCCGTGGCAAACGGAAGAGGGATTCATATTCATAAGGGCCTGGGCAGGATCGCCGAGGTCATCGATCATCATATTATCAGGACATTTCAGCACCTGGAGCCGCTGGCAGCCATAGGAAATATCGGTTACACCAAACGAAGGATCCCTGAAAAGATCAATGTTGAGCCGATCGAGATCCACCCGAAAAGGGATTCTGCACTTAATGTCGTTCTAACCATGGACGGCTATCTCATCAAAGAAGATGATATCAGGGCCGAACTTGAACCGGATTACAGGTTTGAGACGAACAATAAAACAGAAATCGTTGGAGCCCTGCTTCATAAATATTTGACCCAGGAAGGGTTCAGATTCGAGGCAGGCAGAAGGCTTGTTGATCGAATGCACGGAAGGGGGACCTTTGCCCTCACCGCCCTGATCCACGATGGGAAAGAACCGCATCTGATCGCCCTGAATGATGACAAGGCATTTGAGCCCTTCTGTTATGCCACCATTGACAATACCTTTGTTGTATGCTCTGAATCGTGCTCCCACAGGCGATTGGGGGGGGGCACGACAAGGGAATACGATGGCGCGGAGATGACCATCTGTTCATCCAAGGGGATTGAAACAAAGAGGCTGATAGAGCAGGAAATGATGCCGGACATTTTCCAGGCCGTCTATTTCGGCAATGTGGCCTCTCTGTTCAGGGGGAAGGAGATCTTCCAGATCAGGAGAGAGCTGGGTCTGGAACTCACCCAGCATTACAGGTCATCGAGGGCAGATACGGTTATCCCCAATCCGGAATCGGGCTGGGGGGTTACCGTGGGAATCGCAGAGGGGCTGAAAAGGAAACTGTTCCCTGCCCTCATAAAGCTTCCGCAGGCTGTCCGGACATTTCAGGAGGGGGAAAGGACGGCAAGATCCCAGGAAGTGGGGCTGAAATTCGGCGGCGTGGATTCCCTGCTGAAGGGGAAAAATATCGCCATGGGAGACGACAGCATTGTCAGGGGAAGTGTGAGTGAGGGCGGTTCTGTCTGGGTGGTCTATAATGCCGGCGCGAAGTTCCTCGAGTTCTGGATATCCTACGGGCCGATGTTCTTTCCTTCTTTCAAGGAGTGGCACCGGGGCATTGAGTGTCTGCATGAACTTGCTGCACAGAGGGCCTTTAAAGGGGGCAATCCTTATGACAAGACCCTTGATGAGATCAATGAAGCCGTAGCAAGGTTAATCGGTGTAGATGAAGTCAAATACAATGTCATAGAAAAGGTTCGGAAGGTTACGGGCGATGGTTCTTTCCAGGCCTTGGACGCAAGCTACCCGATTGCAGAGGAGTTCTGGCCTGACTGGCTCAAGAAAGAGGTGGACATGTTTCATCGTTACAGGGGCAGCTTGCGTGAGACTTGATGCTGGATACTGGATGGAATCATGATGATATCCCCCCATAAAACGGATCAGCATCCAAGTTCACCGCTTGACGACAGGAAGTTCAGCCTGCATCCAGCAAAGAAGTGTGCAGTGTGAAGTGTGAAGTTAAGAGTTGAGATCGGGAATTTTTCATCTTTAAAATTTAGGCACTCCAAACTCGTAACTTCAAACTTGCAGAATCCAGCAACCAGCAACCAGCAACCAGCAACCAGCATGAAGCTCATCTTCGACAGGAACAGCGCCGGGTTTTATGAATCGTGGCGTCGGTCGTCACAGAACCGGACCATCGAAAGATCGATAAAAACGGTGATCCGGTCCGTCCTTGATCCTATCCCGGGAGAAAGGCTCCTTGACATCGGCTGCGGCGACGGGAACCATCTTCTCATGTTCAACAAACTGGGCCTGGATATCACCGGTGTTGACGCCTCTGTTGACATGGTGGAAGCGGCGAGGTCCCGGTTGGGAACGCGGGCCGCCATCAAGTTGGGAATGGCCGAGGATCTGCCCTTTGATGATAATGAGTTTGACCTGGCGGTTTTTATCCATACGCTGGAGTTTTTAGACAACCCTCTCCCGGCCTTGCGGGAGGCAGGAAGGGTCGCCCGAAGGAAAGTGTTCATCGGCGTCCTGAACAGTCTTTCGTGGAACGGTATCCTGAAAAAATTTCAAGGTTATTTCGGCGACCCCCTTTTTGGCCAGGCCACCTTTTACAACCTCTGGCAGATCAAATCCCTGCTCCAGTTGGCATATGGCGACGTTCCTATTACCTGGGAAAGCATTCGGATCGTCCCTTCCTTTCTGGAAGAAATGGTCCCTTTTGGAAAAGAAATCGTGGGTGGGAGGCATTCTCCCTTCGGGTTTTTCCTGGGACTTGCGGCTACTATGGTATACCGGGTCCACACAGACAACCTCCCCCTTAAGGTGAGGCTAAAGACAGCGGGGCAGTCATTGTTTCCGGCAAGGACCCTCGAAGACCTAAAACAGAGTATAAATGACAATAGAAAAGGGCCTTCTTACCCCAGCGCATGACAATAAAAAATGAGGAATATCAAATCCTGCTTAAGCGGAAAACCCCTGAGCCTGTTCTTATGCAAAGGAGCGCATATAGATGAAAGAAGCTTCTTTCTATGAAAAACTGGAGGGTGAGAAGGTTCGTTGTCTGGTGTGCAATCACAGGTGCCTGATCAAGAGTGGGGCCAGGGGGATCTGCGGGGTCCGGGAAAATCGTGGCGGGACCCTCATCAGTCTTGTGTACAGGAAGATCATTGCCCGCCATTGCGATCCGATCGAAAAAAAGCCCCTGTTTCACTTTCTTCCGGGTACGAGTTCCTATTCCGTCGCCACGGTCGGGTGCAATTTCAGATGCACCTTCTGTCAGAACGCAGACATCTCCCAGATGCCATCGGACCGGAACCGGATTATGGGGGAGGATATGACGCCGGAAGAGATCATCGGGCTGGCCCTGAATTGCCGGGCCGCGTCCATCTCCTATACCTATACCGAACCAACCATCTATTTTGAGACCGCCCTTGAAACAGCGCAGGCCGCAGTTGCAAGAGGGCTGAAAAACGTGTTTGTGTCCAACGGCTACATGACCAGGGATTGTCTTGAGGCGATTCATCCAAATCTCCACGCCGCGAATGTGGATCTCAAGTCATTCAGCGACAGGTTTTACAAGGAACAGTGCGGCGCCCGGCTGAAGCCTGTCCTCAACACCATAGGGGTGATGCGGGAGATGGGGATATGGTTGGAAGTAACCACGCTTCTGATCCCCGGGTTGAACGATTCACAGGAAGAACTCAAGGACCTGGCCCGTTTCCTGGCAGGCATCGACCCAGGCATCCCCTGGCATATCAGTCGGTTTCACCCCACCTACCGGCTTGTGGACCGGCCTGTGACGCCGGTCGAGACCATCCGGCGGGCCAGGGACCTCGGTTATGAGGCCGGATTGCAATATGTCTACACTGGAAATATCCCGGGGGATGAGGGTGAAAACACCTTCTGTCACAACTGCCGGGTGGCCCTGATCGACCGTATGGGGTTTCAGGTGAGCCGGACCCGGATCACGGATGGCCGATGTCCGGAGTGCGGCGCCAAGGTCCCCGGCGTCTGGCGTAAGGGCGCTTGAATACCGGCGAAGCACAGATTGATTTTCCTATTGCCCAGTGATATTCTTTAAAATCTAAGGAGGGCTTCAAGGGTTCTTCTTAGCGCCCCCGCTGAATTGATTAACTGGCCTTCTTCTGTTCGGCGGGGGTTTGATATTCCGTAACCGTTCACAGGTTCAGGGTTCAACGTTCACAGGTTCATGGCTTCTCGTTACTGGTTGCTTGTTGCTGCTTGCTTGTTGCGGGTTCTCAACTTTAGGCATTTTAGACACTTTGGCTCACTTTAGGCACTCGTAACAGTTTCTGCCTGATCAGACTGGCCTTCTTGCAGGCCAGAGGCAACGCTCGTGTGAAACGGGTCCTTGTTGCTCTTCTTTGAATTGACGATTGACGATCAACAACCTGCAAGCCACGCTGGAAGCTGAGTACCCCTGAAACCCTGAACCCTTGAACCTCTGAACCTCTGAACCTCTGAACCTTTGAACCTCTACAGGAGATTCGGAATGAAGAAAGAAGACGAGCTTGCCCTCAAGGTCACGAAAGAGATCGTGATCAAATTTATTGAGGTGGGAAGGTTGACCGTCAACTCATTTGACGAGGTATGGGAAAATATCTACCGGTCGGTAACTCGCAGTCTGAAGGAAGATGACCCTGCCGACTAATATCTCACGTCCACCAGGAACAGCCCCTGAGGGGGGGCCTTGACCCCGGCCAACCGCCGGTCTTTCAAGGATACGATCTCCCTGAAGCGGTGGGGACTCATCTTCCCCAGACCCGCTTCCACCACCGTCCCTACGATATTTCGCACCATATGTCTCAAGAAGCCGTCCGCCTCGATGACAATCCGCAGGCGCCCATTCTCAGGACCATGGAGTTCCGCGGTCAAGATAGATCTGACTGGGTCGGTGTTGCTGCTCCCCGACGACCGGAACGAAGAGAAGTCGTGTGAGCCCCTCAGGTGAGACAGACAGCCCGCCATCGCTTCTACGTTCAGGGGGGGCCTGATTTGCCACAGGAAATTGCGCTGGAAGATATCAGGGGTCTCGCTGTTCAATATCCGGTATTCATAGATCTTGCTCTTAGCGCTGTATCGGGAATGAAAATGGATCGGGACACAGTCGGCATCTTTGATGAAAATATCGTCGGGAAGGAGGGAGTTCAGCCCTTTCTGAAATGACTGAGCGGGAATGGAGGATCGGGTAATAAAGTTACAAACCTGATTCAGTGCATGGACCCCTGCATCGGTCCTCCCCGATGCTATGAGGGTATGAGGCTCTCCGGTCATCACCCGGATCTGTTCTTCCATCATCTCCTGGAGGGTCATCGCATTTTTCTGCCGCTGCCAACCGTGGTAGCGAGTGCCGTCATAGGCCACCATGAGCCTGATGTTTTTGTGATCCATGATGCCAAAAGAAAGGGGAATCCGGACTGGATTCCCCTCTTGTCTGTCCCATAGAAATGAGCGGTGTTTAACGCTTGGAATACTGGAACCGGGCCCTTGCACCGGGCTGACCGTATTTTTTTCGCTCCTTCATCCTTGAGTCTCTGGTCAGGAATCCCGCCTTCTTGAGGGTTTCCCTCAGCCCTGAATCCAGATCGACCAAGGCCCTGCTGATTCCGTGTCGTATGGCCCCGGCCTGTCCCGAAGGACCGCCCCCGTTTACGTTGATATAAATGTTAAATTTATCCCGCATATCGGTGAGAACAAGGGGTTCTGCGACGGTCGCCCTGTCCGCTTCCCGATCCAGGTACTGGTCTGCAGGCCTTTTGTTGATTGTTATCTCGCCCGTTCCCGGCTTCATCCAGACCCTGGCCACGGCTGTTTTTCTCTTGCCTGTAGCGTGAAGTAATCCCTCTGCCATTTAAATCTCCAATGCCTCCAATTGTTGAGCCTGATGCGGGTGTTCTGATCCGGCATATATCTTCAGCTTCTTCAATTGACGTCGTCCCAGGCTGTTTTTGGGGAGCATGCCTCTCACTGCAAAACGCAAGACATCCTCCGGTTTCTTTTCAAGCAACTTCTTGGCCGAAATCTGTTTCAGACCGCCTATATAACCGCTGTGCCGGTAATAGATCTTGTTGTCCCATTTCTTCCCTGTGAGAGAGACCTTGTCCGCGTTGATGACGACCACAAAGTCACCCGTGTCGGCGTGCGGTGTGAAAATAGCCTTATGTTTCCCCCTCAGGCGCATCGCGATCTGGGTCGCAAGCCTTCCCAAAATCTTGCTTTCAGCGTCTACCAGAAACCATTTTTTCTGGACTTCCTGTTCTTTAGCAACAAATGTCTTCATGATATGCATCCTGTCTTTCAAGAGGTAAAAAGGGATACTTAATTTAATTTTATCTGCTTGTCAAGCCATTTCTAAAAAATTCTATTGACAAGGGATGACGATCTTGATAAAAATCCGCCATTCGAGATGGCGCCCGTAGCTCAGTTGGATAGAGCGCCGGGCTTCGAACCCGTAGGTCGCAGGTTCGAGTCCTGCCGGGCGCGCCATTTACATACATACAGCCAAGATCATGTGGGCCTGTAGCTCAGTTGGCAGAGCAGTTGACTCTTAATCAATTGGTCGAAGGTTCGAGTCCTTCCAGGCCCACCAACAAAATC
>CAYPDL010000174.1:0-6318 GCA_964409475.1 uncultured Desulfobacteraceae bacterium
CCACGGGAATGGATAGTTTTGTCTTGACTTCACTTTTCATGTGTGCGCCTTTGCGTGAGACATTTTTTGGTTGCGGCTGTGCCGCGTTGGGCGTTTGATCCCCGCGACTACCGGTATCGTTTCGGTTCGATGCCGTATTTGTTGATCTTGTAGCCGAAAATGCGCTCTGTGGTCTTGAGGGCCAAAGAGGCCTTCCTCATGTTGCCGCGGCTGCTCTTGAGGGCGTCGATGAGCAGCTCCCTTTCAAATCGCTCCACGGCCTCGGTAAGAGACTGGGTCTGCTGGGTCCCGGTTTCCTGGGCGGTCTGCAGGGTGGGGGGGAGGTGGTAGCTGTGGATGACCTGATCGTCGCATAACAGGACGGCCCGTTCCATGCAATTCTCAAGTTCTCGCACATTTCCGGGCCAGTGATACTGGGTCAGGGCCTCGATGGCGGGCGTGGAGATCCGTTTGATGTTCTTGCCGTATTCCTCTGCATATTTCTCCAGAAAGTAATCGGCAAGCAACAGGATGTCGGCCTCCCGTTCCCTCAGGGCGGGGAGATAAATAGGATAGACGTTCAGCCGGTAAAAGAGATCTTCACGAAAGGTCCCCTCTTCAACGGATCGGGATAGGTCCTTGTTGGCGGCTGCGATGAGGCGGATATTGACCTTTATAACCTGGGTCCCCCCCAACCGCTCAAGCTCCCTTTCCTGGAGCACCCGCAGGAGCTTCCCCTGGCTCTCCAAGGCGAGGGACCCGATTTCATCCAGGAAGATGGTGCCGCCATGGGCCATCTCGAACTTACCCGCCTTTTCACGATTGGCCCCGGTAAAGGCACCCTTTTCGTAGCCGAACAACTCGGCCTCCACCAGGTTTTCCGGCAGGGCGGCGCAATTGACCTTGATAAACGGCTTGGTGGACCGGAGGCTGTTGTAATGGATGGCGTTTGCCACCAGTTCTTTTCCGGTGCCGCTCTCCCCCAACAGGAGGACGTTGGCCGTGCTCTTGGCGACCTGCGTGATCAGGTAGAAGATCTCCTGCATCTTGCGGCTGTTCCCGACGATATTGGAAAAGCTGTATTTCTTGTTCAACTCCTTTCTGAGGCGGAGATTCTCCTCTTTGAGTCGATCCTGCTCCCTGTTGATGCTCTCCAGCACGGCCACCTTCTGGGCGATGAGCGTGCTGACGACCGTTAGAAGCCGTACGTCTTCCTCTAATGGGCCTGACCCCTCAAACACCCGGTCCACGCTGAGGGCCCCCACCACCTTCCGGCCCTCTTTTATAGGCACGCAGATAAAGGATATGGTTGACTTGTCGATCCGGCTCCTGGCGCCGGTCCGATCCAGGAAGAGCGGCTCGTCATTGATCTTGGGAACGGCCATGGGTCGCCCCGATTCGATGACGCGGCCGGTGACCCCTTCTCCCAATTTGTACCGGCCCCTGGTCTTTTCCGAACTCGAGATTCCGTGGGCCACTTCAACATGGATCTCGGAAGTGTCGGGGTTCAGGAGCGAAATCGACCCCCGATTCATGCCGAGATGCTCTGACATCAGGCCGAGGGCCTTGTAAAGGGCCTGCCTCAGGTCCAGCGTGGCGTGAATGGCCTTGGTGATCTCATAGAGACAGACAATTTCATCGGGTTTGTGTTTCATCACCAACCTATTCCTGATCGGCTTTCGTAAGAATTCTCACATAAAGATCGCTTATCTTTTGCCGGGTCATGATCTTTTTCCAGTCAGGGCCCAGGGCGTTTTCCCAGAGGGGCTCCAGTATGAGGGCCACGTCAACCATCTTTTCAATCGCCTCCTCTTCAGCAGGGGGCAACAGGCCCCAGGGGAGTTCGATGCCGTGCCCGGTCATCATGCGACGGAATTCCTGAACACCCTCGGGATAGTATTCCTCCAGGTGATCGAAGGCGAGGCAATTTCCGATCCCGTGATGGGTACCCAGCACAAAGGACAGCCCATAGGAAAGGGCATGGCAGATCCCCACCTGGGAGTAGGCGATGCTCATCCCCCCGAAATAGGATGCCACCATGAGCTTGTCGTCGCTCTCCGGCCCCCCGTCCAGGAATACCTCCCTGCAGAGATCCATGGCCTTCTCCCCATAGGACCGGCTGAAGGCATTGAGAAAGGAACCGGTAAGGGACTCTACGCAATGGATGTAGCAATCCATCCCGGTATAGAAACGCTGCTCCGCCGGCGCACCTGAAACCAGCTCCGGGTCCAGGACGATCTGATCGAAGGGAGTGTAATCGGAATTGATGCCCAGTTTCTTGTCCGGGCCGCAGAGGACCGTGGTGCGCGATGCCTCGGCCCCGGTCCCCGCAAGGGTCGGAATGCCCACATGATAGACCGCCGGATGCCGGATCAGGTCCCATCCCTGGTAGTCGGCCGAGGACCCCGGATTGGTGAGCATGAGGGATATGGCCTTGGCCAGGTCCATGGTGCTCCCGCCCCCGATCCCTATAACGCCCCCGGGGAGACCCGCTGAAAAATCCCCGACCATCCCTGTGAGTTGATCTACATAGGTCGTCTTGGGTTCGTCAGTTACATTCACCCAGAGGGTCAGGTCGCCGGGCCTTGCCGGTATCCTGTTTCCGAGGTCCTTGTCCGAGAAGACATCATCCACCAGAAAGACCATGAACCCTTCCGGGGTCTTCCGCCTTTCAGAAAGTATCGTGTCAAGCTGGTTGAACGCACCCCTGCCGAAAACAACATAGGGGACTGTTTTGAAGTTTCGAAACATATCGCCTCTAAAATGGTCAATTAGGGAACTCGAGGAGTCAGGAATCAAAGCGCCCGGATTATCGGGCGAATACGCCCCTGATCTTCTCGATCCGCTGTTTTAATTCATCTTCTGTCCATGAGAGCTTGATCTGCATGGAGAGGGTCCGGCCCATGATGGCGTCGGACCTGGGAAGCCGCATCTGGGTGTAATCCGGGCAATTGTCGAGATCCTGGATCGGCATCCTGGCCGCGGACGCAAGGGTCTTGATGTGGTCCCACCGCCGAAGGTAGTGCCAGTTATTGTCGTACCAGTAGAAACAACCGTCAATGCCCGCCTCGCCGAGGCCCTTTGCCACGGCCCTGGCCCGTGTCTCATCAGGCATGAAAAAGGAGAGGAATGTGGCCGAATCTCCCTTTTCATCGGGGATATTCCGGAAGGATACCTCTGAAAAAGACGCCAAGGCCTCTTTTATGGCCTTTTTGTGCGATCGCTGTTTTTCCAGTATGGCGTCCAGCTTTCTCAACTGGGCGAGACCTACGGCCGCATTCAGCTCGCTGATGCGGAGATTGGTCCCTAAAATGGAATGACCCTCGAGGCCCCGGTCGTTGCCCATGTGGTCGTGTCCGTGATCGGCATAGGCATCTGCCGCGGCATAGAGGTCTTTATCTGCCGTGACCACCGAACCGCCTTCACCGCAGGTAATGGCCTTAACCGGATCGAATGAAAAACATCCCATCCTGCCGAATGTTCCCAAGGCCTTCCCCTTGAACGTACCGCCCACGGCCTGGCAGGCATCTTCTATTAGGATCAGGCCTTTCTGATCGCAGACGTCCTTGATTTCGTCTATCCTTGCCATGGAACCGCACATGTGGACCGGCACCACGGCCCTGGTGCGCGGTGTAACTGCCGCTTCAATCCCATCCGGGTCGAGGCAGAGGGTGTCGTCAATCTCGGCAAACACAGGCACGGCCCCGGCATGGAGCACCGCCTCGATGGTGGCCACAAAGGTAAAGGGGGGGACGATCACCTCATCTCCCGCACCCACCCCGCACGCGGCCAGGGCAATGGAAAGGGCGGCCGTGCCGCTGGAACAGAGGTGGCAGTAGGGTGTGCCCAGACGTCGGGCAAAGGCCTCCTCGAACTGCTTTGCCTTCCAGTGTCCCTGGCGGGCCTGGTCAAACCCATAGCGGAACAGGACGCCTGTATGGAGGACATCCTGGACCTCTTTCCTCTCCTCATCCCCAAAAACCTCAAAACCGGGCATATGCTCCTCCTGAATGAAACACCGCCTTGTCCACGCCGCGGCGCCAGGTTATATCGAGACATCTCTCTGCAGAGATCAGAGATACGAATTCGAGGTCAAGCATACAAAAATGTAAGATAATTGGCAAGCGCTTTTTGGCCGGAACCGCCGGCATATCCCGTAACCCCCTGAGACCAGGCTTCTCGGGCGGAAAATTCCATGGGTCACGGCACGTTTCCCGACGAATGCCCGGATCGTCTGCGGATGACCATCCCCAGATTCAGACCAGTGACAACGTATGCGCAATAAAACTTGATTTGACAATGAAAACAAGAAGATATAGAAAGTATTGGTTGACAATAGCCATCCCCTGCGGTATGGTGACTTGATTTACGTTTGTCAGCACGATGGATCAGACCCTTGAACCCTTGAACCTCTGAACCGTGAACCTGTCAACCCTTATCAATAATGAATAGACGCTTCCTCATCATCCTCTTTCTGGTAAGCCTCGGCCTTTACGCCTGGCCCGCATATCAGTGGCTTTCCGCGGGTAGCCGGGACCCCGACATGTTTGTCTCGGGCCCCGTGACGGCCTCAATCACCCCTGTTGAGCCATTCATCCACCGGGAATTCATCAGTCCTGATACCGAGAGCGGGACGGTCCATGTTGGATCTATCTGCGAACTCTCCCGGGGGAGGCTGGCGGCCGCTTGGTACGGGGGGACGCGGGAAGGGGCATGGGACGTGGCTATCTTTCTTTCGGTGAAAGGCCCGGGAGACGCCTCCTGGTCAAGGCCGCAGGCGGTTGTAGACAGGGCGTCCGCATCCAGGGAATTGTCCCGGTACGTCAAGAAGGTGGGCAACCCGCTCCTCTTTTCCGGTTCAGGGGAGCGGTTATGGCTTGTTTACGTGACCGTCGCAGTGGGCGGGTGGTCCGGCAGTTCACTTAACGTGAAGTGGTCGGATGATAGTGGGACCACCTGGAGCGAGAGCAAACGACTGACCCTCAGTCCCTTTTTCAACATCAGCGAGTTGGTCCGAAACAGGCCCCTTTGCATGAGCAGCGGAGGGTTTGCCGTTCCGATCTACCACGAATGCCTTGGATATTTCCCGGAAATGCTCTGGCTTCAACCCGGGCTAAAGAGCCCGGACATCCATTTTAAAAAGAGCCGGATGACCGGGGGACAGTCCTTTATCCAGCCGTCCGTCGTGGCCTTTGGCCCCTCGGTCGCCACTGCCTTTTACAGGTGCCTCTCCCATGAAAAGAAGATCGGCGCAGCCGTTACAACAGATGCCGGGGCCAACTGGTCCGAACCGGAGACCCTCGGCCTGCCCAATCCCGATTCCGGCCTGGATGCCCTCCTCCTCTCGGGTCAACGGATTCTCCTGGCATTCAATGACAGCGCCGTCAACCGGGAAACCTTGAGCCTTGCCGTCTCCCTTGACCGCGGGGCCAATTGGACCCGAATAGCGACCCTAAAGAGCGCGCCCGGAAGGGAATTTTCCTATCCCTACATGGTCCGCACACGGGACGGCCGGATTCATTTGGTCTATACCTGGGACAGAAAACGGATACGGCATGTTGTCTTTAACGAGGCGTGGATCGAGGAACAGATCAAGGGGGCGATACCGTGACAACATGGGTCTTTTCATTCATTTTCCCGTTTCTTCTCATGACGGCCCTGTTGCAAGGCGTCGCGGCACTCTCGGGCAGGGATCTGCGGGGCCGGGGTCTGGCCCTGGCATTCGGCCTCATTGCCGCAGGCCTGGTGGTGATGCCGGTGGGAGACTGGCCATTGGCCCGCTGGCTGATCAGCTTCAATGCCAATTTCAGCATCCCTCTGACTGCGATACTCTTCTCCAGGGTTGTCAGAACCTCTTTTGATGTCAGGCTGTTGGATGACAGTGCCCTTCTGACATGCTGGATATTCTCCCTGATCGCAGGGGCGGCGCTCTACCCCATGGCCCTGGGCCTGACCAGGTGGGATCCCTATGCGGCAGGGTGGGGATCTTCATGGCTGTTCGTCCTCATCTTTTCCCTTACGGTGGTCCTGCTCCTGCTGAAAAACCGTTTTGCCATCGTTCTGATAGCCGTCATCCTGGCCTACAACCTCCGCCTGCTCGAATCCACGAATCTCTGGGACTATCTGGTCGACCCGTTCCTGGTGGTTGTGTCGTGTATTGGGCTGGGATGTTGGGTGAGGCGTAAGGCGCAAGGCAAAAGGCGTGAGGCGTGAAGGGGTGTGGAGTGTGGAATGTGGAGTTGAAAATTCAGAGAGTTTACTTTTTTCGAGCTATCGTATAGGCTTGGAAAAAATCCTACAGGGATATGAATTGAAGATCGGCAGGTTATACTCAAGTTT
>CAYPDL010000175.1:0-6261 GCA_964409475.1 uncultured Desulfobacteraceae bacterium
GCTGATGGTTCATGGCTGATGGCTGATGGTTTAATTATTGGGCATCTTATTGAAAATTAAGCGTAACGTCAAGCGTAGAGGTGACCCCATAGCAGGAGTCGCGATTTCCCGCGGCCGGCCTCTCATTCGTAGATCTTTTCATCCTCGGCAAAGGCCTCCGGGGCATCGGCCTCATAATCCCGCTCCTGGGCCGGGTCTTTGCGCTTCAGGCGTTCCCGGTACCACTCATGGGCGATAATCATGCTCATCACCTCGCTCGAACCGGTCCAGATGGATGCCAGCCGGATATCCCGATGGATCCGTTCAATGGGAAAGATGGTGGTGTAGCCGATGCCGGCCATCATGAAATGCCTCGGGGGACTTGTATCTGCTTGATTTTGGGTCACGATCATGATACAAAACGCATGCAGAACAGGCTGCCACTGCACCCCTTAACGGTGTGCAAACGCTTTGAAGAAAGATCTCTTATGCACGGATATTACTGACATTTCCCAAAATCGTCGCGTTCCCAAATACCATTATGCCTATTTCCATTCACACCAAACGGGGTATTTTTTTTGCGTTTATTCTCTTCGTGTTGGTCGGTATCCTGTTGTCGGCGGGGCTTGCCCATTACCTTGTTCGTCCATCCAGAACAGGCGGGCCGGATCAAATTTTTATGGTGCGTGAAGGTGCAACCCTGACAGAGGTTGCGGACGGCCTTGAGAAGAGAGAGATCGTCTCCAACAAGACCCTCCTCCTGTTGTGGGGGAGAGTTGCGGGTTACGGGGCCAAAATAAAGGCCGGCGAATACCGCCTCAACAGCAACATGCCGCCGTTAAAGGTCCTCCATACGCTGAGCAGAGGACTCGTCATCACACACCCTGTGACCATCCCCGAGGGATTTGACATCACTCAAATTGCGCAAGAACTGGAGAAGAAGGGGCTGGCAGACAGGGCGCAATTTCTGGCCCTTGCAACGGACCCGGATATCGCCGCAAAATATGGCCTCTCCGGCCCCGGTCTCGAAGGATATCTCTATCCCGATACCTACCGATTCTCCCGGGGTCGGCCACCCTTATCAATCATTGATATCATGGTGAAACGTTTCTTTGATATCATTTCCCCCTTGCGTGAGGAAATACAGGCCTCGGGCATGACCCTGGAGCAGATCATTACCCTGGCATCCGTGATTGAAAAAGAGACCGGGCAGGGCGAAGAACGGCCAATCATTGCGAGCGTCTTTCTGAATCGATTGAAGAAAGGGATGCGTCTCGAAAGCGATCCAACCGTCATTTACGGCATCAGGGACTTCAACGGAAACCTCACGAAACAGGATCTGACGCAATCCACCCCCTACAATACCTATGTTATTCGAGGCCTGCCGCCGGGCCCTATTGCCTCCCCTGGAAAGGAGTCGATTCAAGCCGTGCTTTTTCCGGCCAAAACGGATTACCTCTATTTTGTATCCAAAAACGACGGCAGTCATCAGTTTTCAAGGACCCTGACGGAACATAACAGGGCCGTGAACACCCACCAGAAGAAAGGTCGCAGAAAGGACGGAGAAATTTCTTGACAGATTTCCTTGCTTGCAGTACGCAACCATCTCCGACTTGATGAGAAACTTGGGGCTTCGCTCCGATGCCAAAAGATCTCTGATTACAACAAGTTGTAGAGGTTCTGCGACGTTAGATTAAGGGCATTCGCAATGAAATACGCGCTTAACTTAAAAAAGGGGGAACTCTGGAAGGTTTTTATTGGTCTCAGTCTCATAGGCTTCACATACCTATGGCATATTGATACCCCCGTAATGTGGGGCGATGAGGCCGGTACCGCGATATTCGGCAAAACCATCATCCAGAGGGGGCTTCCGGTAGGGTTCGACGGGCGAAATCTTGCCGTGTTTGGAAACTGCGCATCGGTAAGTCAAACCCTCCTTTCAAGGAAGATTCCCTGGGCCCAGTATTACGTCAGCTCCTTTTCGATCCTGATGTTCGGTCAGACAACGATGGGCGTGAGATTGCTCTTTGTGATCATCGGCCTCTGCTCATTTTTCCCCCTTTATGCTGTCTTAAAGAAGCAGAGCAATTATGCGGCACTCCTGACAACACTCGTCCTCTTATCGCCTCAGGTTGTGCTTTTTCAAAGAAATGCCCGTTACTACTCCCTGCTGATCCTCCTCTTTTCCATTCTCTTATGGACATATATCCATAGCTTCAAATCTCAAAAATTGCGCTTAATGCTCTGCTGTATGCTTTCATTCCTTTTTTTTCATACGCACCAGCTTGCGGCATTCTGCTCGATACTCTCATTTATAATTTTCGGCCTGCTGAAAGATAGACGGTCGCTCAGGATCTATGCGCCGGCTTTCTTCTTCGGGTTCATCTCCTGGGTAATATTCTATTTCTGGCTGAAAAGCGTACCCGGCAATACGCCTGATGCCATTCAACTCCTTTTTGGCCATCCATCCCAATGGTTTTATTCCTTTTTGATCGCCATCAAAGCAGGTGTTTTGGACCTCGACTATATAGATGCCTTCCCCTTATTGGCCTGGGGATTTCTATTCGGGCTCGCCTTGCTCAAGAGAGCCAGGGGGAGTATCCTTGAGCCGCTCGGCTCCCCCATCAGTCTCTTGATTTTGATTAATATCGGCGTTCAGATTGTTCTTAATTCGGCGTTGGTGGGATTCGAAACGGTTAATCAGTATTCCGTCTTGCGATACATGCCGCACCTCATAGCCACATGCATAATCCCCCTTTTCCTGGTCCTTGAAAATTTGATAACCCGTTCAATGAAAAGGCCCACGCTAAACAAGGCCTGGGTAGTTCCTTTGGTATTGGCAACGGTTGCATTTTCGAATATATTCACGTTCTCATACTGGTTTGTGTCCATGCCCGGGCGCTCTTCCACATTCTCCTGGTGGCCGCCGGTGTATTCTGAAATCATAAAACAAAAGTCTGACCCGTTCAAGACGTTGATCGAGACCCTGTCAAGAGAGAACACACACAACCAAGAGACCATATTGGCATGGCCTCCGTATCTAAACGAAATTATTATCTTTTATGTGGGCGACAACTATCTCATTATTCCCAACGTCCTTGAAAACTCAATATGCGAGAAATGTATCATTAAGGAAATCGGTTTCAGGGACTACAGGCGTTTTAAGAGAAGACCAAAATGGGCTATTTTCTTCCTGAATCCGCTGCCGAGCATACCGCCCGGATATGAATTATCAAAAATACCATTTTTCAGGCACAGCCCCGATGCCACACGGCCGGAGATTACCAGACATGATTTCACTGATGGGACAAAAAGGCCGAAAGGTTATATATTTGTCTACAAAGGGTTGTAAGATAAACAGCTTATGCGTGACATTTAAAAACTGAATAGGGCCTTGACAAAGACCGTTTTTAATGGCGACCATTGAGGTCGCCAAATCACTTCATGGCCAGGATGTCGTTTTGAAACGAAAACCTTCCAGTCACACCCCTTACAAAGGGACCAAGCCGGTTGAGCAGGCACCGGCGCACATTACACGAGTGATCTATGGATGCATGCTCATCTGCTTGCTCGTATTTATTATCTACATCCCGGCCATCAATGGGGGCTTCATATGGGATGATGACGCATTTCTGACCCAAAATCCGCTCATTAGGGCCTCCGACGGCCTTTATCGATTCTGGTTTTCCACAGAGCCCCCGGACTATTTTCCCCTGACATCGACCACCCTCTGGCTTGAGTGGAGGCTGTGGGGCGAAAATGCCGCAGGGTATCATGTGGTGAATGTCCTGCTGCACATCTTAAATGCCATACTCATATGGGCGGTTCTTTTAAAGTTGAGGATACCGGGATCCTGGCTGGCCGCACTGATATTTGCGGTGCATCCCGTTAATGTAGAATCCGTGGCATGGATTACCGAGCGCAAAAACCTTTTGCCCATGACCTTTTTCCTGGTCAGCATTTTGGCGTATCTAGCATTCGACAAAAACAGGAAATGGTGGTGTTATACCCTTTCCTTGGCCGCGTTTCTCCTGGCATTATTGAGCAAGACATCCATCATAATGCTCCCATTTGTGCTGTTGGGATTGATCTGGTGGCAGAGGGAGAGGATCACCATTAAGGATTTGGTTCGCAGCGTGCCATTTTTCATCCTATCAGTGATCATGGGAGCAATTACAGTATGGTTTCAGTATCACAATGCCATCGGCTCCACTGTTGTTCGGGACGATGGATTCCTAACGCGACTGGCCGGTGCAGGTTGGGCCGTCTGGTTTTATCTATATAAAGCGCTTCTTCCATTGAATTTGAGCTTCGTCTATCCCCGCTGGGAAACAGCCCAACCATCGATGCTCAGCTTTCTGCCGTTACTTTTATTGGCAGGTCTTATAGCGCTATTTTATTACTATAGGGAAACATGGGGGAAGTCCTTTTTGTTCGGTTTGGGATATTTTATAGTTACGCTTTTTCCTGTATTGGGCTTTTTTAACATCTATTTTATGAAATATTCTCTTGTGGCCGACCATTGGCAATACACCTCCATTATCGGCATCATCGCCTTGATAGTCGGACTGATTGCCTATAAGTATAAGGACTGGCAAAATGCGTATCGCAAGGTGGCCATCACCGCAGCAGTAGTCTTGATTTGCATTTTCTCACTACTTTCCTGGAAACGTGCTGAGACGTTTGCCCATCCGGTAACCCTTTGGAAGGATACCCTCCGGAAAAACCCGGAGTGCTGGATGGCCTACGATATGCTGGGCGCCGACCTTGCGCAAAAAGGTCAATGGGAACAGGCTATCAGACATTTTACAAAGGCGTTAGAGATTAAACCGGACTATCCGAAGGCACACAGCAATCTTGCCAATGTCCTTTATGACCAGGGACATGTGGATAAGGCTTTTCAGCATTTTGAGGAGGCCTTGCGGGTCAATCCGGACGCTGTTCAGGTACACTATAATTTCGGCACGGCCCTGGCCGAGCAGGGGAGGTTAAAGGAGGCCATTTACCACTACAGGACGGCCATAAGCCTGCAACCTGATTTTTTGCAGGTCCATTACAATCTTGCCATTCTGTATGCTCGGCAGAAGAATTTCCAGGGAGCCATCAAACATTTCTCGGAGGTGCTGCGCATAAGTCCCGGCCATAGCTCTGCACACAGCAACCTCATGCGCGTGTATCAGCTTATGGGCAAAACCCCCGGTATTGATAAACCCGAGGTTGTCAAATGATGGTTCAGAGCGGACCCTTTATGAGGAGCGTTACCATATAAACACAGTGTCGATAAAATAAGTCAAGGAAGACGATTCTGTCAGGAAAAGGCATGAAAATTATGGAAGCAGTTCTGGAGGGTAATTCAGAGCGCGGGCAACAACAACCTCTGAGAGAGCAACTCATACCCTGGGTTGAGAATATCGCGACATTCATCAACGCTGCAATCATCGCGCTATGTCTTGCTTTGATGGGGTCCTTTTGGTTTGCCAACATCACGCCGCTTTTTCTCCTTATATTTGGATTACCCGTCTTGTGCCTCTTGTTTTACAGCCTCTTCTACAAAGGAGGGTTGATTCGAAGGCCCCGGAAAATGGCGGGAAGGGCGTGGATTTATGTTATCGTCCTGGGAGTCTTAATTTCGGCGGGATTCTATCTTCGCTACCCTACCAGTGCCCATATACATGGCGGCCAGGACCAGGGCTCCTATTTTAATATCGCCGCCTGGATTGCAAATCACGGCACCTATGAACGGACCGACACGTTGCTTTCAGATGCCTTTCGTCAAAAATGGCCTTTTGCCTTTAATCTCATATGGAATCCCTATCAAAGCCAAGGCAAACCCCAGGAAGTCATCCCAGGAGAATATGAGGGCGAGCGTTTCGTAGGAGGCTTCACCGTAAAAGACAGAGAAAAGGGGATAGTGGTCCCCCAATTCTATCCCCTTACATCCCTGTTGCTGACAACGGGTTACTGGATGGCCGGAGGCAAGCATGCCGCGGATATTCTCCCCATATTCGGTATCCTATCCGTAATCAGTGCCGGGCTTCTGGCGTATCGAATGTTCAAGACTACCTTTGTCGCCCTTTTGGTGTTTGCCACACTGCTTTTTAGCGGGCTTGAGGTATTCTTTTCCACGTTTCCGGTATCTGAAATCATCTCTCAATATTTCCTCATAACAGGCATGTGGTTCGTTTTGCGATCCATGGAGGAGGAAAGTTATTCACTTCCATTCCTGGCCGGTCTCAATTTTACCATCGCCTTTTTCAACCATGTGAGTTCCATCTTTTACCT
>CAYPDL010000176.1:0-6105 GCA_964409475.1 uncultured Desulfobacteraceae bacterium
TGATAGGGCATATCATTATACCCTAAGGTCGTCCGTTTTTCATATTACCAAAGAACAAGCATTTTCGTAACACTTTAGGCATATGAAAAAGGCCGGTGGGGGTCTCTTTCCCAAAGGACGCAACAAAGGATTCCACAGACCGGGGAACGCCCCCGTGGTCTTAAATAGTGCCTGAACGGAAACCCCCTTCAGGCAAAATCCGAATATCGAATATCGAAATTCGAAACAAATTCGAATATCAAAATTCAAAACAAGGAAACTTAATTGCTCGGGAACATTATGTTTTGGTTATTTTGACATTCCGATTTTGATCATTGTTTCGGATTTCGTGCTTCGGATTTCGAATTTCTTGACCGAAAATCCGGGTTTTCGGTCAGACACTATTTACGGGGTCTTTTCAAGAGAAAATCTCTCGCGGTAGATTTTTTCCATTGCGATCAGGCTGTCGGAAAACCGCTTGAGGTGCTGTCTCATTTCCCTGGACGCGGCTTCCCCATCGCCCTTGATGACGGCATCAATGATGGCGTGATGCTCTCCGGGGTTATGCAGGGACTCATGGTCGGGCTCAACGGCAAGGACCACCTCTGCGGTCAGCTTGAGCATGGATCTGACGATCGCCTCAAAAAAGTGATTGCCGCAGACCTGGGACAGGACATGATGAACCTCTGTAAGCCTGACGATTCTCTCCGCGTAAGACTTGGGGGTTATGAATTCCTCTTCCTCTGCCTTCTCCAGCAGCTTCTGGTATGTGGGGGTAATGTTGAGCGAGGCCAGTTGAGCGACCTTGGGTTCGACGTGGGACCTGACCTGGGCAACTTCAGCCATGGAAACCTTGTTTGCCAGGAATAGATCGAGAAAGGCGTTTCCCACCTGGCTAAACGACAGATCGGTTACAAAGGCGCCCCCGGCAGGCCCCTGGCGCATCACGACGAAGCCGCTCAGTTCCAGGGCACGAATCGCCTCACGGATAACGCCTCTGCTGACCTGAAATTGCATGGTAAGCTCACGCTCGGAAGGCAATTTGTCTCCAGACTTGAAGGCGCCGACGAGAATTGCCTCTTTGAGCTGTATCAATACATCCTCAAAGACCCTTGAGGTCTTTATGGGCTTGAAATTAGTCATGCCTGCACCCAAGATAATAGGAAATTAAATTTTAGGGTTTGTAAAAAAAAGTATCATGTTTGGCTTGACATTAAATATAAGACCATATAATCTCCACTGTGTCAAGAGGCATTTTGTAGTTTTGATTTTTCTTTTCACAACCGTAGGGGATTCATGTTGGACTGTTTATTATCTTGTCGTAGAAGCCAATGTTTTCACATCCTTATAATTTTTTGCAGCAACAATCCAGCAAAATCTCAAAGATACCCCGTATGCCCGGCGTTTTATAAGAAGGGTCATTCTATGTAACCCAGTTCAACCCATGTAACGATGGATTATCCTCTCCATAGGAGGTCTTTACCAGAAGGGCTTTTGAACGATGAATATAGCAAGAAATCTGGAGCGTTCGGCGTATTTTTTCCCATCCCGCCCGGTTGTCGGCGAGGGTGGCTCTGAAACAAGCTTCGCCCAGCTCAATGATCGGGCAAACCGCATTGCAACGGCACTGATCCGCCTGGGGGTCCGGCCCGGGGACCCCATCGCCCTCTGCGCCCCCAACTCAGGCAACTGGCTGACCTTCTATTTTGGAGTGTTGAAGGCGGGTGCAGTGGCGGTGACCATGTCCAGCCTGCTCAAAACCAGTGAACTGGCCCTGTCAATAAACGAATCCCTTCCGAAGATCATTTATTCACACGAAGATAAGCTGGATGACCTGAAAGACATGAAGAGGCCTGGCGTCCTGGAAAAAATTATCTGTTCGGGCGGCGATCTGGACCTTGACCGGCTGGCTGACGCCGGATCAGGATCATTCAAGGCCCTGGAACGGGATAGGTCTGATACCGCGGCGATCCTCTTTACCGGCGGAACCACAGGCATTCCAAAAGGCGTTCTCCTCACCCACGAGAACATATGCACGGCCATTCAGAATGTGGTCTTTAATGAGCGGTCCAACGAAAATGACCGGGCCCTCTGCTTCCTCCCCTTTAACCATGTCTTCGGGCAGATGCATATCATGAATGCAGCCATATTGAGCGGGGGTTGTCTGGAGTTGCTACCGTCGTTTGATATGGAAAAGGTCTTAAATGCCATGGCAACCGGACGGGTGACGAAGCTTTTTGCGGTCCCTACGGTTTACGTCCGCCTTCTCTCTTTGGATCATATCAGAGAGGAACTGGGATCCGTCCGCTACTGTTTTTCAGCCGCAGCCAGCATGGCAGCAGAAATTGTGCGCCACTGGAAAAACGAGACAGGGCTGTCGATTCATGAGGCCTATGGCATGACAGAGAGCGCCTCTATGGTTACCTACAACCATTATTATCGTCATGTGGTCGGGTCCGTTGGCACGCCCGTTTCCGGGGAGGAGGTTCAGATAAGAGATCTCGAAGGAAATATCAAAGGGACAGGGGAAGAAGGAGAAATTTGCATTCGCGGCCGGAACATCATGAAGGGGTATCTAAACAGGCCGGAAGAAACCGCATCTGTTTTCTGGGGCGAGTGGTTCAGGAGCGGCGATCTCGGCCAGATTGACGACGATGGATACCTTTATATCGTGGACCGGCTGAAGGATATGATCATCACCGGCGGTGAGAATGTTTACCCCAGGGAAATCGAAGAGGTCCTTTATTCCCTACCGGAGGTGGAAGAATGCACGGTTATCGGCCTTCCGGACAAAGAATGGGGGGAGCGGGTTACCGCCTTGATCATACCCAAGCCCGACATGACGATCGACGCAGCTGATCTCTCATCCCGGTTAAAAACCAGGCTCTCTTCGTTTAAGGTTCCAAAGGAATATCATATGGTTAAGGAGTTTCCCAAAAGCACAGCCGGTAAAATACTGAAACGGGAACTCAGAAAACAATATCTTGAGGAAAATTGAGGGATTGAGGGATGCAGGCAATGGATAATGGGTATTTGGGAGCGCTTTTTCAATTTTAGGCAGTTTAGGCAGTCTATGGGGTCTCTTTGTGTGAGAGTTGCGGCTATGCGGCTTTAAAAAACAAAAGGAGGATGTAATGATGAAGAAGACAACAGTATTGGCGGCTTTTATCGTTGCAGTTTTGGGTATCATGGTCGTTTCGCCCCCGGCGCTCGTTGGGGCGGAGACCATAGAGCTGAAATTCGCGCAGGCCTTTTCCCCAAAGCATACCATGCAGACAAAGGTATTTGAGCCCTGGGCAGAGAAAATCAGCAAGATGACGAACGGAAAGGTCAAGGTGACCTTCTTCCCCGGCGGCGCCCTGGGAAAGACCCCGGACCATTATGCCCTGGCGGAAAAGGGGATCGCAGACATCGTGTATATTCTGCAGGACTATACCCCCGGGCGATTCCCCATGACCTCGGTTTTCGAGCTCCCCTTTATGATTCCATCGGCCCAGAAGACCTCCGTGGCCATGTGGAAGGTCTATGAGCAGTTTCCTGAGTTCCAGAAAGAGTATGGGAAGGTGAAACTCCTTGCGCTTTTCTGTCACGATCCCGGTGGATTCAATACGGTGAAAAAGCCCATAAAGACAATCGAGGATTTCAAGGGGATGAAATTCAGGACCGCAAATCCGCACGTGACCAAGGCGCTCAAGCTGTTCGGTGCGGTTCCGGTCAATATGCCTGTAACCGATACCTACACCGCCCTTGAAAGAGGCGTCGTGGATGGGACCGTCCTTCCGTGGGAGGGCAATTTTGTCTTCAAACTGGCCGAGCTGTTGAAATACGGGACTGAGGCCGACTTTTACACGATGACCATGATGGTGGTCATGAACAAGAAGAAGTATGATTCCCTGCCGGATGATGTAAAAAAGGTGATTGACGAGACAACGGGCATGGTCATGTCGGAAGAGGCCGGCAGGGTGTATGATGCTGTAAGGCCTGTCATGAAAAAGCTCTGTATGGATAAAGGCATGGAGGCCATTCAGATCTCTCCCGAGGAAAGAAATAGGTTGAAAGAGTTGTCCATGCCCCTCAGGGGTGAATGGGTAAAAGAAATGGAAGAAAAGGGTCTTCCGGGAAAGGCCGTGCTGGATGCTGCAGTGAAACTGACCGGCGAATAGTCGGCCGAATATCAAGCTGACAGGGCTTATGACGCAGGATACAAGAAAATTCGGGAGCAGGGCGCTCCAAAGGATTGCCCTGCTCCCTGAGTCGTGATGCCTTGTCATACAGTCAGTGAAAGAGGGGTCCTAAAAGACATGAATATGAAGGCCGTTTCAGACAAATTGGGGCGGATAAGCTCTATCTTGGCCTATGTAGGGGCCTGCTCGCTGTTCGGCATCATGTGTCTTACCACAGCCGATGTGGTGGGCCGTTACATTTTTAATGCACCGATCCTGGGCGTCTTTGAGCTGACCGAGTTCATGATCCTGATCGTGATCTTTTCCTTCCTTGCATACACCCAATTTGCCAAGACTCATGTCTCTGTAGATCTGTTGGTATCCCTCTTTCCGAAAAAGATTCGGATATATATCGGGCTCTTCAACCATTCCCTCTGTCTCATTCTCATGGGCCTGATTACCTATATGGGTTTTTCAAGGGCCCTTGAACTGGTTGAATTCGGGGAGGCCTCCCCGAATCTGGGCGTCCCCTTCTATCCCTTTGTCTTCTTTCTCGTCCTGGGCTGCGTCGTGATGTGCATTGAATACATACGGGATCTGCTGAGATTATTCGGCGACAGAAAGGAGACCATCGATTCATGAGCCCTGAAATGATAGGCATCCTCGGAATTGTGCTGATGTTCATCCTCCTTGCCCTGGGGATGTATATCGGCATTGCCATGGCCTTGGTGGGGTTCCTGGGACTGTGCGTCATTGTGGGGTGGGACTCCGGTATGAGCATTCTGGGCATCACGCCGTTGGCTGAAGGATCGTCCTATACCCTGAGTGTGATACCCCTTTTCGTTCTCATGGGGCAATTTGCCTTTATTTCAGGCATCAGCACCGATATCTACAAGACCGTATATGCGTGGATGGGCCGTTTTCAAGGGGGACTGGCCATGGCGACCATCTGTGCCTGCGCCGGGTTTGCCGCAGTATGCGGCTCCTCTCTTGCGACCGGGGCCACCATGGGCATGGTGGCGATCCCTGAGATGGACAAGTACAAATACGACCAGAGGCTTTCCACGGGCTGCGTGGCCGCGGGCGGCACCCTGGGGATCTTGATCCCCCCGAGCATCGGGTTTGTCATATACGGGATCTTGACGCAGGAATCCATCGGCAGGCTCTTTATGGCGGGAATTGTGCCGGGGATACTCCTTGCAATCCTGTTTATCCTGACCATCTATGTCCAGTGCAAGGTCAACCCGGAGATGGGCCCCCGAGGGGAGTCAACAACATGGAAGGTAAAGATCAGGTCCCTTTCCGGCACATGGGGCATTCTTGTTCTCATTTTCATAGTCATGGGGGGGCTGTATCTGGGCATCGTCACACCTACCGAAGCGGCCGGAGTGGGCGCCTTTGGATCCTTTGTCATCGCCTTGTTCAAGGGGAAGTTGGGTGTGCGGGGCCTGATTCAGTGCCTCCTTGAAACGGGCAAGACCACGGCTATGATCTTTTTGATCATCATCGGGGCCAACATATTCTCTTCTTTCCTGGGATTGGCCAGAATTCCCATGGGGCTTGCAAACCTCATCGCCGGGCTTGCCCTTCCAAAAATCGTCATCCTGATGGCCATTATCCTGATTTACGTGGTGATGGGCTGCGTAATGGATTGCTATGCCATCATGATTCTGACTGTCCCCATCATTTTCCCGGTAGTTGAGGCCTTGCAGTTCGATCCTATCTGGTTCGGCGTTTTGATGGTGATTATCCTGGAGGTGGGTTTGATAACGCCGCCCGTGGGCCTGAATGTCTTTGTCCTGAATGCGGCGGCCCCGGATGTGCCCTTGACCGTCATTTTTCGCGGGATACTCCCCTTCCTGGTGGCAGCGTTTTTCTTGATTGTCTTGTTAATCGTCTTCCCCCAAATTGCCCTTTTTCTACCGTCGCGTATGTAAGGTGCCTTAAAACTTGTTTTGTGATA
>CAYPDL010000177.1:0-6035 GCA_964409475.1 uncultured Desulfobacteraceae bacterium
GCAAGTGGGGGGAGGCCGGGACTGCGGCGCCGGGGCCTGAACATGGCATTTTGACCTTGACATCGAACGCTCTTTTGGATAGGATTGTTTTTATGAGTGAAATGACGTGCCAAAATAGCCTGATATGAGGATGAGGATAATGACCAGGAAACTGAGGATCGCTTGCTTCGCAATAGCTATCACCGCCGCTGCGGCAGCTTCTGCCCGGTGGCCCGCGGTCCTGGTCGGGGAATTCATTCCTTAAATGGAACATCGATGATTCAGGGGCCGCGGGCAATGCCTGCGGCCTTTTTTTTGAGGCTGCTCGTGGGGGCGGCCTTTTTTTGTGACGTTTCATGTATTTTTGACTCACACAAAGCCACCAAGAACACAAAGAAGGGCATTTAACATTTTTTTATAAAGAAAAGGCCTTTGTGTGCCTTTGTGTGATGAATTTCTGGTTGCGGCCGTCAGGCCGCTTTGGAAGGAAAGGACAGGTATGTCATGAGAACGGAAATCGTCCATATCGGTGCGGGTGAACTCAATTACGAAATCCGAAACATCATCAGGGTCGTGGATAAGCTGAAGGCCCTGGGGGCGGATATCAATCTGGAAAATATCGGTGATCCGGTGGCCAAGGGAGAGAAAGTTCCTGGTTGGATTAAGGAAATCGTATCCCGTATCAGCATGGAGGACTGTGCCTACAGTTATTGCCCCAGCCAGGGCGTCCTCGAAACCAGGGAATACCTTGCAGAGAGGAACAACCGTCTGGGAGGCGCAAGAATAGATGCGGATGATATCATTTTCTTTAACGGCCTCGGAGATGCAATCACAAAGCTTTACGGATTCCTGAGACGGACCGCTCGAATCATTACGCCGTCGCCCACCTATACCACCCATTCATCATCAGAGGCCGCCCATGCGGGCGTCCGCCCGGTAACCTATCCCCTGGACCCCCATCATCACTGGTACCCGGATACGGTTGAGCTGCGCAAAAGGGTGAAATATAACCCGGCCGTGGCCGGGATTCTCCTGATTAATCCGGACAACCCCACGGGGGCGGTCTATCCGGAAGAGATCCTGAGAGAGATTGTTCATATTGCAGAGGAATACGATCTCTTTATTATCGCCGATGAAATCTATCAAAACCTGGTTTTTGAGGGCGCCCGGACGCGCACGCTTTCCGAGGTGATCGGACGGGCGCCCGGGATTGCCATGAAAGGGATCTCCAAGGAATTGCCGTGGCCGGGTTCCAGGTGCGGGTGGATCGAGGTGTACAACCGGGAAAGGGACCCGGATTTCAAGACCTACACGCAGAGCATTCTCAATTCCAAGATGGTGGAGGTCTGTTCCACCACACTGCCGCAGAAGGTCATTCCTCTCATTTTCGAGCACCCTGACCATGAAGCGTATTTGGAAAAACGGAGGGCACGCTACAAACGGATGTCAGAGACAGCTTATAAAAAACTGAAGGAGATCCCCTCCATTCTGATAAACCGCACCAACGGGGCATTTTATATGAGTGTTCTTTTCAGGGAAGGCGTCCTTTCAACACGCCAGACATTGCCCATAGAAAACGCGGCTATCCGTTCACTCATTGAATCGCTCCTGTCAAACGGGAACATCTCCCTTGACAAGCGTTTTGTATACTATCTCCTTGCTGCCGAAGGGGTATGCGTGGTGCCCCTCTCATCATTCAATACCGATCTGCAGGGGTTCAGGTTTACGCTGCTCGATCCGGATGAAGACTCTTTCCTCCGCATGGTGAACACCCTGGCAGAGGGTATAAAGGCATACGTATGACTGCATCATGCGCCATCTGTGCGCTCCCTGGTTCCATAATCCATATTATGGATTGAAAGTATGCTTCGGTTGCTTTTCGGCGCCTTTCTCATCAGCTTTGCATCGGTTTTTGTAAAACGGGTTCAGACCGGCCCCACAGCCACCTTGTTTTATCCCTAAATTGATCACCATGTGGCATTGATCTGTCTCGTTCTCGACCCCTATCTCCCAACTGCCAGCGCGGGCATAAATGATGGTTGTTAATTCTCTTGGTTTATGATTAAATTCCCCGCTGAACGGATCATGATGTCATCCCGAAAAACTCAGGGAGGCCTGCTGTGAAGCATCGTGTTGTCTGCTTAGTGCAAATGTCGGTCATGTTTTTCTTGGGGGTTTCCTTTCCTGCGCTTGCCGCTATACCCGACCAGACCACCCATCTGTCCAAGTTGGTCAAGAGCAAAGAGCTCCTGATAGTTAAGGCCACAGAGCGGCTCGACGATATTCGGCCCGCTAAAATGGCCCAGGTCAGGGCTTATGAGGCAGCGCTCGACAATATTCAGAAGCGGGCGCATCAACTGAAATTCCTGATCGCCGTAAGCGAGTCCAATCCTTTTGAGGTAGGACTGTATTTCAGGCAGGCCTCTGAGCTCAAGGACGAGTTTGCCGCAGAGACCCGGGAGATTCGAGGCCTGGCCAAAGATATTGAGATCAACCTTTCCATCGTTGAGAGTGGCAGGGAGGATCTGCGATTCATTCTGCAACAGGCCATCTCAGGAGATGAAAAACGGGATGCGCAATCGCTGCTGGATGGTTTGGACCAATTGGAAGCCGCTGAACTCGCTGTCAAAAAGGAGCTTGATGCGGTTTTGGCCCGCTACGTGACCGCCGAAAAGGAACTTGACCCATACGCCAGGGGCTTGGAAGAGGAAATGGCCGCTGTCTGGGCCATATATCTCACCCAGCCGGTATTTGTAGTGTTCAACAGGGATATTCTGCGGGACCTCTCCCTGTCCTATTTCATCTGGGCCAGTTCGATCCGGGCGGGCCTTCAATCCAGGTTCCCGGATTCCACCACTGAATGGGGACAATCGGCCCTCGCCTTCCTGGTGATGGGACTCGCGTGCCTCCTCATTTTCCGATGGGTCTTCGTTCGGATCGTCTTCCGATCTCATGCAAATCAGGGTGGATGGAGCCGGTTTTTACGCGTTTCCGGTCTTTCCATATTCCTGTGTGGGGGGTTCTGGGCGGCGTCCATGATCAATGTCTTTCCAGAAAACATCGTTTTTTCCCGCCTGGCCGTAACCTTTGGCGCGGCGGCGGCCATCTTACTGGCCTGGAGATTGCGGGAGATCAAGCTGCAATCCGGTCTTTCCTCCCCCCTGTTGCCTCTTTTTTATCTTTACGCTGCCGGGATCACGGCCCAGCTCATCAACATGCCGCTGCTGCTGCTTGGCCTGGTCTGGCCCGTGGCCGTGGGAATCATGATGTTTTTCATGTGGCGCACCTCTCGAAAACACATCAACGACATGCCACGAAGACTGGCCCGCTTCTGCTTCTGGAGCGGCATTCCAATTATCGGTCTTTCTCTGGCGGGATTTACCTTTCCGGCAGTAGAGATCTTTCTGACGCTTTTTCTGTGTTGCATCCTTTACCAGTTCGCCCTCGCGGTCTCCGATCTCATCCGGGGTCGATTGGCCCGGCTACAGGACAAGGGGGATTCCGTGCTTCATTCCGTAGGCGTCAGCCTGGGCATTCCGCTGATCTGGTTCTTTTCTGCCGGATTCATCCTTGTATGGTTGGCAGACCAGTTCGGGCAGGCCAGAATTCTGGACCTGACAGACAAGATCGCGTTCACATGGAAAGATGTTCATGTCGGTTTTGTTCAGATTGTCGTGGCCGTGGCCCTGTTTTTCGTGGTCAAACCGGTGGTCGAGGTGCTCAAACATGCAGTGGATGGTATGGGTCGCAGGGTCCAGGTGGATCAGGCAGCCATTGCTCCCCTCAAGACCGTGCTGGGCTACGGGGTCTGGGGTATTTACGGCCTGGTGCTGCTGCACATCATCGGCGTCAGTCTGTCTTCCATCGTGGTCCTTGCCGGAGGTATGAGCGTGGGAATCGGTTTCGGGCTGCAGCACATCATCAATAATTTTATCAGCGGCCTCATCCTCCTTTTTGGCCGGTCCGTGCAACCGGGCGACGTGATCGAGTATGGACAGGTCCTGGGAGTGATAGAAAAAGTGACCATTCGAAGCACACTGGTACGGACACGGGACGACACCACCATCCTGATCCCCAATTCGAATCTCGTCTCCATGCCCTTCGTGAACATGAGCCACAGTAACAACCGTGCCGTACGGCTGGTTGTGGCGGTAGGGGCTGCCTACGACAGTGATCCGGAAATGGTAAAGCGGCTGCTCATGGAAGCGGCCGCTGAACACCCGGAAGTCCTGAAACATCCCGCGCCACGGGTACGCTTCGAGGAATTCGGAGCAAATTCGCTGGATTTCCGCATCAAGTTCTGGGTTGCATTTGACGGTTCCAAGCGCGTCGCCTCGGACCTGCGGTTCGCCATCCTGAAGAAGTTTCGCGATCACGGTGTGGAGATCGCCTTTCCGCAGATGGACCTGCATCTGAAGGGGCTTCCAGCGGCAGCCGGCACGGTAACCCCCTAACCCGGATAGACCGGATGAGGGCCTAAATATATTCTTGGGGTTTACGCTTGACCTTTGCTAATGCGTTTCATCCATATGCCAGCGCCACAAGAAAGGCCAATCGCAGACCCTTGTCCCTGCTCTGTATTCAAAACCCTCTCACCCGGAAGGCGACCTTGAAGAAGAGCCTTCTGTGTTTGCAGGTTCCGGTTTGCCCCGTACCAGGGAAGTCCACGTTCCCAGAAAACAAATAAGGGAAGCAACCAGATAGGCGTGATACATCCCCTGCATGAATGCCGCCAGGACCGGAGCCCTCTGGGCTGCTGAATCACCGGCATGCAGTGCATGAAAGGAGGCATGCCCGGTTACATTGACCATTGTTCCGGCCAATATGGAACCGGCCATAGCTATGCCAACAATCTGACCGATATTGCGCATCATGGAAAGAAAGCCCCCGGCTATTCCCAGGCTGTTTCGGGGCACCGAACCCATGACCGAACTGTTATTGGGAGATTGGAATAATCCCTGCCCGATGCCCAACAGGATAAGTCTGATCAGGACTTCATGATAACCGGATTGGGCTTTCAACATGGAAAGCCAAAACAGAGCGCATGAGTTGATCGCCAGACCAAGGGTTGCGAATATACGTGGATCCGTCCGGTCGGAGAGCCAGCCGCTTATAGGGGCTACTACTGCTATGGCCAAGGCCGTTGGCGTCATGAGCAAACCGGCTTCAAAAGGGGTGTAGCCAAGGGCCAGTTGAAGAAAGAAAGGCATCAGAAAGGCATTGGTCGAAATAGCCAGGAAGGAGAGAAACCCCGCCAAATTCCCGAAACTGAAGAGACGATTGTTAAATAATTTCAGGTCGATTAAGGGTTGCGCCGTCTTAGCCTACCAGATCGGCAGCAGGGTTATGGTGAATGCGGCCAAGACCAGTTCAAAGACGACCAGAGGGGTTCCCCATCTACCCGCCTGACCGGTAGTCAAACCCAACAGCAAGGCTGAAAGACCGATGACGATCAGGGCCGTACCCAGGAAATCGAAGCTTTTCTTTTGTCCCAAAGTAGGTGAAACCAACTGTTCATTTAATATGTAAGTGGCCATGATGATACCAACCAGGCCCACAGGTACATTGACATAAAAGATCGAACGCCAACCCAAAGCGGTCACCAGGAAACCTCCCAAACTTGGACCCACTGTAAAACCGGTGGCTACCACAGTTCCCGCAATGCCCAGGGCGCGACCTCGCTTTTCCGGGGGAAACACGGCGGTAATAATGGCAAAACTATTCGACGTGAGCATAGCGGCCCCAATGGCCTGAAAAGCGCGGAAGAAAATGAGTTGGGCCGGGTTTTGGGAAAGGGCGCAGAGACCTGAGCCCAGGCTGAACATAACAAAGCCGAGACGGAATATCTTTTTACGGCCGATCATATCTGCGAGCCTGCCAAAAGGGAGCAGCAAACCGGTGATTGTCAACATATAAGCCAGGATAATCCATTCCGATACGGCCAGGCTGGCCTTGAAATCGGCCATGATGGTCGGCAGGCTGATATTAACAATGCTGGCATCCAAGGTGGCCATAAAAATCCCAATGCTCACCGTACCCAAGGCCCACCAATGGTG
>CAYPDL010000178.1:0-2720 GCA_964409475.1 uncultured Desulfobacteraceae bacterium
GTTGGTTTACCGGTTTGAGGTGAAATCGTTTCATGTCCATATTAGCCCAACGCGGCAAGACCTGTGATACCATCATACAGAAGCCCTCACTGAGGACTGAGATATGTCATGGGACTATGGCTTTCCCAAACGGGTCAAAAGCCGTTGAGTTCCATTTGAAATCACACGATTTCAAGAATCTGACATAAGAGCCGCATCCAAGCGATGAAAAGGAACTGGCTGGCCACCCTAAGAGGTCAAAAGACCATTTCTACCGTAAATCTATCTCAAAAGGATTTATTGTCGGCGAACATTTGTGATACCATCGTGTCACCGCCCTGTACCGTCTTTAAGAGACCGCTTCTCCGCTTTCATAGCGTTTCACGATGCGTGGCGTTCGCCTCTTTCCGGTCGTCATCCAGTGCCACAACCACGGGGCGCACTGCCAAAACGGCCTCTACAGACTGGCCTACGCTCCTTTTATAGGGGGCGACGGACGGGTCTGGTCCAAAGACAGGAGCTGAGACATCTGGATAATGAGATCGATTCCATTTGAAGTTTTTCTGTCCTTGACGTAGAAAAAAAGGCAATATGGACAGCGTCACCATCACCGATGTCACATTGAGAGAGTTCGGCCAGAATGTGCCGGGTACCCATCTCCATGTCTTTACGCCGAAAATGCGGGCCAGACTGGCACTGGAGCTGATAGATCTTGGTTTTCCCGGCATCGAGGTCCTATCCTGCATCCATCCGAAGGTCGCCCCTGCCATGCATGAGGAGGCTCTCAGAAAGATCTCGGCAGATTTGGGGAGGATGGACCGCGTCCATATCATCACGCTGGTCCCCAATCTAACTGGCTACAGGTCCTTTCTTCGACTCGGCCTGGGCCCGGACGGCTTCAATCATACCCTGGGGATATTCTTTTCGGCCGTGGAGGCCCACAACCGGGCCAATCTGGGAAGATCGATACAGGAAACAGTGGATGAATACCGGACGATCCTTAAGGACGCCGCTTTGCGGCATATCCGGGTAGTCGCCTATATCTCTGCGGCATTCGGATATCTGGACCCGGAAGAACCGGCGGTCGTCCGTGCGGACCTGCGTGAGATAAGCCGGCACATGGACCTGCTTTTCGATCTGGGGGCCCGAACCGTGACCCTTTCGGACCTTCAGGGGGTGGCAGACCATGATGAAACGTCAAGGATTCTGAGGACGATTCTCGACCTGAGGAAGGGAAGAGACCGGGATCGCATCGGATACCACCCGCACCATGTTTCCGGGGACCAAGCCCTGAAAAATTCAAGGGTCGCCTTTGATCTGGGGATCCGGCGCTTCGACGCCTCCCTCGGGGGGACCGGGGGCTGCGTCACCGGGGCCCCCGGCAACCAGCCAACAGAGGGGCTGGTTCGTCTTTTCAATAAATCAGGGATAGAGACCGGGATCGATGAGGAGGGCGTGGTCGCCCTGGCTGAAAGGGTTCGGAGAAAACTGTTCATGAGGATACCCCTCTCCCGATCCCTCCCCCCGAAGGAAAAACAGGCAGGGGAAAGGATCTGAAGAGAGGTTCGTGAAAATGGGTACCGATCGATAACCGCCGGCTATCTCTTTCCTATGACTTCCGGGGGCGCCTCGGCCTTTTCCGGCCATCCCTCGGGGATGATCTGGCCTGGTTTCTCGCCCAGCTTTTCTTTGGTTATCGGCAGACCGGGCCGCTTGAAATCCTCCCGCGGTTTCTTGGGTATCCTGCCGTTGAGGATCGATTCAGATCGGAGCCTCCTGCCGGCCGTTTTTTCCATCATCTGGCCTATCTCCAGGATACGGTCGATGTCGATCCCGCCGATATCGACCCCCATCTCATCCAGCATGACGCACATGTCTTCAAAGGTGACGAGCCCAACCACATTGGGATCTTTGTAATAATAGGAACCTGTACCGGGAACCGGGACCTTTCCCAGAAAGTTGGCCGGCTGACCGCCCATCCCGCCCATGGTCCCCTCGAAGATGTCGATCCCGGCCTGGAGGGCCGCCAGGACATTGGCCAGACCCCAGCCCCGGGTCACGTGAAAATGGGCGATATGGAGGTCCGTATTGGGGAGTTCATCCAGTATCATGGAGAAATACCGATACACCTGGTTGGGCGGGGCAGAGCCGTCATGGTCTGCGTGTTCAATGTCATCGGCCCCGATACTGAGCCATCGCTTGGTGAACTCCAGGGCGTCCTCAAATCGGGTAGGGCCCGATATAGGGCTCCCCCAGATGGTGCTGACCGTACCGCACATCCTGATGCCGGCCGCCTTGCACTTCTTGATGCAGCGCTCCGCCTCCTTCCAGTAATCGGGAAGCGTGGTCCCGCTGTTGGCGAAATGATGCTCCTCGTCCGTGGAGACCATCATCAGGACCCTGTCCGGGCCATACCCCTTTTCCTTGAGCCGGATGGCCTGGTCTACGGCCGGTTCCCGAATGGTGACGGCCGTCCATTCAATGTCCTCGTGCCGCATCCCTTTCTTGGCCAGCCTCTTTTTAAATATGTCGTCATGCACCCCCTTAAGGACCTCTTCAGCATCCTTGAACTGGGGCATGATCCGGGGGTTCCCTAGATTGGTCACCTCCATCCGCTTGACGCCGGCAAAGGCCAGTTCCTGGAGATAATATATTTTGGCCTCCGTGGGAATCCATTCCTCCTCGTGCTGAAATCCGTCCCTGATGGTGATATCGCCCAACCGCACCTTTTTGGGCATCCT
>CAYPDL010000178.1:2820-6012 GCA_964409475.1 uncultured Desulfobacteraceae bacterium
CCCCTGACGGATCTCGGCAGCAGCATCTGGTGGTGGGGGCAGATGCTCTTCGGGTTCTGATAACAGCACCTGGCAAACCCTACGAAATAGTCCCTCAGCGCCGCCATCCGGGCGATCTCATCCACCAGCCCCGCCTTTGCACAGTATATGGGCCTGGACTGGTCATAATACTGCTGGGCCAGGGCGTTCATCTTTTCGATCACCGGATCAAGGGGATTCCCGGCATCCTTTTCCTTGACCAATCGTCTGGCAAAGGCCGCGGCCGCAGCGGTCTCCCCATGCATCACATATATCTCTGTCGTGCCCACGCCCAGTGTAAAGGCATTGTTCCGAGTGGCCTGGGGCCCTCCCATGATATAATGGGCCGCAGCCGTTCCCTTTCTCAGGACCACGCACATCATCGGGACGTGCGAGCACTCAATGGAGTAGATCAGCGACTGGCCGAGCCCCAAAAGCTCTGCCTGCTCAGCGATATCGCCCACATCAATGCCGCTCGTATCCTGGAACCAGATGAGAGGCAGTTTGTCTCTGCCGCAGAACATGACCAGTTCATTCATCTTGATGAGGCCTTCACGGTAGAGTTTGCCCCCGATGCCCAGGTATTTCCCATCTGCATATCGGGGATAGCCCTTGCCTAAGAACCCCTGCCGGTTGGCGATGACGCCCATGGGAAAACCGTCTACCTTGGCCAGGCCGCAATAGACCTCAGGACCGTAGTCCGGCCGGTATTCCATATGTTCGCTGCCGTCGAAGAGCCTTGCCAGCACCTGTTCCGTGCTATAGGTCCTTTTCTGATTATAAGGAACGAGAAAGTTGAGATCCTCCGGCGGATACAACGGATCGGCCGGTTCTGCAACCCTGAAGGTGGACGGATCATACAGGGGCATGCCGGCCATGCACTTCTTGACGGCGTCGAGCACCCCTTCTTCCGTATCAAAGACCTCTCTCATGAAGCCAGTATTGTCATGGTGGATCCGGACGCCGCCGGGCGGGACCTCCTTGAACTGCCGGGTCGCCTTGATCAGGGTCTCGGCCCCCTCGAGGTCAAAATGCCCCTTTGGGGACATGCCGCTGACAATGCCGCCGCCGCCCACGGCCATGTTGGACTTCTCATGGGCAAAGATAATGGCCGGACTGATGGCATGATAGCCGCCGCCTGCCGGATTGGTCCCGAACATGCCGACGATCACAGGGATCCCCTTTTCGGCAAGCTCGGAATGCCTGAAAAAGGTCCTGCCCCCGGATCGCCTGCCCGCATATACCTTTTCCTGTTCAGTCAACTTGACGCCGCTGCAATTGAGCACCCAGACCAGGGGAATGTTCAGTTGTTCGGCCATATCCTGGGCCCGGAACACATGTTCCCGCTGCCCAGGGATCCATGCCCCGGCAAGGACCTTGTTGTCGGAGGCGATAATCACCGCGTATCGACCCGATATCTTGCCTAATCCGGTCCAAACGCCGGTGCTTCCCTCCTGGTTGAACTCCGGATCATAGAGACTGTTCAGGGGTAGAAAGGTGCCCGGATCCACTAGAAGGTCGATCCGTTCCCAGGCCGCCTTTTCTCCTCTCTTGTGGATCTTTTCAACCGGGATCCCAGCAAGCCTTCTTTTCTCGACGGCCTCGGCGATCTCTGTGTCCACCTTGGATATCTCAAGGGCGTTTTCCCGGTTCTGTTCTCGATCCTTTTCGTTGAGGTCCTTTCCAATGGGCGTCATTTTTTCAAAATACTGTCTCATGTCAATTGGCCTCCCTGTAATCTGCTACGGTTTGTTCAAGTGTGGCGATCAGACCTGCACGGAATCTGGGATTGCGGTAAAGCCTGGCATCCGCCTTCATCTCCCTTTCCACGAAGCCATGCTCATCAAACGCGGCTGGATCATAATCTCCCAAAAGTCCGTTCAATGCCTCTATGGACTGGGGGGCCAGGGGCCTTCCCAGTCGCTTGATCTCATCCTTTGCCTCTCTCAAGGATTTACCCCAGAGGTGCGTATAGGTTCCAGGGTCTTTTCTTCTGGCGACCTCTTCAGAAATATCCGCTTGTGTGGCGAGAATCAGCCTTTTATGTTCTTCCACCTTGGGGACAGCCTTTTCCGGATAGGTGGCCATGTCCAGGGCCTTGGGCAGAAGAAGGAGCCCGGTCTCATCGTTGTGCGTCTCCAGGGCCGCCAGATAATCGGCCTTGTCCGCATCGGGGTCAGCGGATTTTCCCCTCTTGGGAAAAGGGAAGGGAATATGGACAACGTCATTATAGATCCCGATTCCCTTGAGTGCGTCGGCTGTTACCTCTTGCGACGTCATGGCCATACATGCCGCATTGATCGGACCGGCCTTGATCAGGGTCCGGGCGATCCCTGCCCACCCCGGTATGAGGCCGATCATGGCCTCGCTGAAGCACATGCCGCTCCTGGAATCGCCCACCAGGCAATCGGCCATGAGGGGGATCTCCGCGGATCCCCCAAACCGTGTTCCGCCGCCGCAGACAGCGACCACCCTCATATCCCGGGCGATTTTCCTGATGATTCCGTGAAGGGAAATCCCTTTTTTCAACCGGTTGTCGGCCCACTCAAAGAGCCGGTCGATCTCGTCTGCCGATGCGCCGGCAGACGCCTTCTCCTCCTTGGCCTTGAGCGTTGCCTCCAGCCTGTTAAGGCTTTCCTTGAGATCCCCGCCGGCATGGACTGGATCATTGGCGCCGTAAAGGATCAGAAATTTGAGAGCATCTCTCTGTTCATAGACTCTTCCCAGACCCTCCAGATAGGCATCCAGACCGGGGTTTCCCACCTGATGGACCGGAGGATTACAGTAACACAGGATGGCGCCGACCTTTCCATTGAAAGACACCCTGTCGATGGCAAGATATGCCTTGCCCTCCGACCATCCATGGATCGGCCCGAGATTTTCGTATGCCGCTATCTTATCGGACCGAACCAATCGTACGGGTCCCTTCATGATAAGCCTCCTTATGTTGTGAAGTTGGAAAATGGTTGATAATTACATATAACAAAAAGCATAACGAATCAAGCAATTCCGACAACTGGGGATATTCGGCACTGCCTCCTTTTCTAATTGACAAAGGGCGAACGCACGCCTATAAACTGGTTGTTTTATAGAATATGACACGTTGAGGAGGCTAAAGATTGATGCCCATTTAAAAAGTCCTTTTTACATGGATTCAGGAATTTCGGAATTTCG
>CAYPDL010000179.1:0-5969 GCA_964409475.1 uncultured Desulfobacteraceae bacterium
CCCCTCCTCTAAAGCCCTCTTCCCCACTATCGGCTGAGGAATTTTATGATTTTATGGACATCCCTTGTTCCTCTTTGCATTTCCTTACAAAAGGAGGATGTCCTAAGGAGGACAGATTGTCAAGGTGTTGCGGACCTGCCGCATTTTGGGAATGGGCTCGGGGGACCGGAGTGGGCTACGATCAAGAGAAACTCATAATTTCATCCCCGTCCCACTATCGCTGAGTCCAAAGAGTATGACTTACTGAAGATCTATAGCGAAAGTTAAGGCTCAGATATCAACAGGAAGGTTCACAAGAAGCGCTTCGTTGGTGGGATATTCTTCCATAAACTTCAGAAGTGATTCCATGGCCTCCGCGGGTTTCATGTCTGCCAGCATCCGTCTCATATTTGAAATGCGCCGGGTTTCCTCCTCGCCGTAAAGTTGCTCCTCCTTCCGGGTGCCGCTCGCGCTGATGTTGATAGATGGAAAGATGTGGGCCTCCGCAAGGGAACGCTCCAGAATGATCTCGCTGTTTCCGGTCCCTTTAAACTCTTCGAAGATCAATTGATCCATTCGAGAGCCGGTATCCACAAGAGCCGTGGCGATGATGGTGATGGAGCCGCCTCCCTCGATATTACGTGCAAGCCCGAAGAAACGACGAGGAATCTCCAGGGCACCAACCCCCAAACCACCCGAAAGGGTTTGTCTCGATCCTGAGCCTTTGAGGTTGAAGACTCTCCCCAGACGGGTGAGGCTGTCCACCAGGACAACCACATCACGACCGCACTCCAGATCAATACGGACATGTGCGAGCGTCATTTCGGCAAGCTCCAGATGCTCGTGCATCTCCTGATCGCTACTGCTGGAAAAGACCTCCGCCTCCACGGCACGACGAAAGTAAGTGACTTCTTCAGGTCGTTCATCAATCAGCATAACGATGATCCGGGTCTCGGGATCGTCCGCATGGATCGCCTTTGCTATCTCCTCCAAAAGCCGTGTCTTTCCCGCCCTGGACGGGGAGACTATCAATCCCCGTGTCCCTTTACCCATGGGCGCCACAAGATCAACAATCCTCATGCTCGTCTCACCCGACGCTGCCAGATGGAATCGTTCGCAAGGGTCTATTGCGGTCAATGTTTTATAGTGCTTTCTGGCATGAAAGGCATCTGGTGTGAGGCCGGATATGGATTCCACCGAGGAGAGCACCGGTCCGGAACGGACTTTCCTTGCAGGACCTGTGATAGTGGCGCCCTGTACAAGACGATATTTTCGAATAAGCTCGGCCGGTACCGTGACGTCATCGGGCCGTCTGCGAAAGGAAAACAATGGGTCGCGTAATACACCGCCATGTTTTCCCGTAAACTTCAGCACACCGCTCACTGTGTCGGTCATGGCAACGATTCTTCCCGCTGAAGGTCTATCCACCCCTTCAATGCGTCAACCTTCCTGCCAGCAGGCTGCTGTTTAACCGCATCTTCAACTTTAATCGCATCGCTTCGCGATAATTCACCACTGGCTGCCACCAATTTTACCGGCAGACGAAATCTTGTATACTTTGCGCCTTTTCCGGCATTATGTTGTGCAATTCGAATCTCCAAATCCTTCTTTTGGACCCCTAAAAATGCGTTATAAAGAACAATAGTACCCATGGAGTTCTGCGAACAATGCTCTTTTTGCCCCTAAAAAGTAAGATATAGGGTTAAATAGCCGCATATTCTTGAAGATTCTTTAATGGTTTTAGTCGGTTAGTTTGGCCCGACCCCCTGCCCACCTTATTTACCACAGCATCTCTTATACTTCTTCCCGCTTCCACATGGGCAGGGCTCATTGCGTCCAACCTTCTTTTCGGTTACAACTGGTTTCGGGCGATTCAACAATGTTTCTAAATCGGTAATATCCTCCGGTTTATCCGGGTCCAATCCAATGGTATATTCCCAACCTTTTTCTTCAAATATTGATGCCACTTCTTTCAGTCTTTCTTCTGTTTGAACCTCAACAACGGCAGGCTTCTTTTTTGTGCCCAATTTGGCCGTCTTTTTACCATCAAATATTTTTTCCATCTTTTCACCATTAAAAATATAATAGGATTTATGTAAAATAAATGAAGACGCGAGTTACATGTCCCGTTGTCTTAAGGTATTGGGCACGTTCCGTGTCTTGATCTTAGGGAGTCAGTGAAGTCGTGAAATGTATGCAAGTCCCTTCACCCGACTCGCTGTCTACACAAATCTCGCTCCCATGGCTCGCCACGACACATTTTACGATACTCGTGCCCAAGCCGGTTCCCCTCGGCTATGTGCGCTTGGTATATCGCCTGAATCCCGTCCAAATGCAATTCACGGCAATTTTCATATCCAACACTATGTCCCCGGGCCGAATTTTTCAACCTATTCTAACGGACCTGGATCTTGAATCCCGCTGATAGTGAACGAGGACATGGTTTCAAGGATGACTCGTCTATGGATTCCGCAACGGCTCAAAAAGATATTCCAAACCGTTTACTTTAATCTCATAAACCATGCGCAACATATCACCCAGTTGTCCGGCCGGAAATCCTTTTTGTGCAAACCAAATCACATAAGGCTCAGGTAGGTCGATCAAACGCCGCTCCTTATACTTGCCAAACGGCATCCGCATCTTGGCCAATTTAAGCAAGACCGCTGCATCCGGTATGCACTCATTTTTTTCGTTCATTTAATCCTGCAAATCCGCTTATTATAGTCATCCACGGGTCCCACGAATAGGTTAAAAGAAAGAAAATCGATATTTCACGTACGCCCCCTCTTTCACATGCCTTCGCAAACCATTTCAATCTGTTGTTTCGGCCCGACCCGCCTTACCGTTTTTGATAAACTCCAATTACCATATCAGAGAGTAACAGTCAAAAGCGGATTTGCCCCCTTAATTTGACTTCGGGGACCGTAGCAGGGCTTGACATATAACACTCTATGACAGAGGATATGGCACAGCGAATGCGGAAAGATACAATTCTATTTTAAGGGAGAAAAGATATCAAAATGGATAATTCAAGCATTGCTTTTGACCATGTCCACATCATCAGCGAGGACCCGGAATCCGCAGCAGCCTGGTATGTTGAGAAACTGGCAGGCAAGATTATTAAGAGCCAGCAAGTTCACGGTGCCCCCCAGGTCGTTGTTGCCTTTGGGGACACCTTCGTCATTATCCGGGGCCGGAGACCGGGCGAGAAAGTGGTCACCAAACAGGGGATAGCGTGGGGAACCGATCATTTTGGCTTTCGTGTGCAGGGAGATTTTGACGGTTTTTGTGACGATCTCAAGGAAAAGGGCGTTACATTTGCGCTTGACCCCGTGGACTTTAGTCCGAACGTTCGCATCGCGTTTATCGACGCCCCTGACGGGGTTAGCATAGAGGTTCTCCAAAGAAAGTGACAGCGCAGCGTATCTAACCAGGGCGCCTTAGCGTTTCATAATACGAAGTAATAATATGATGTACGTCCCCCACCTTCCTCATTCAAGGATATGGATTGAAATATCAAATATAGCGCTTGATTTTTCAATGTAGATCGTCTAAGATGCGACCATGAATCTAATCGACAGAAAAACGGATCGCGCCACACTAACCAAGCTCATGTCTGTATTTCCCGTCACGGCGATTCTTGGCCCCCGGCAGTGCGGAAAAACAACGCTGGCTCGAACGCTTGCCGCCAATTCCTATTTCGATCTGGAAAACCCCCAGGATCTTGCCCGTCTGGAACAGCCTCAGTTGGCACTGGAAGACCTGACGGGACTCATCGTCATCGATGAGATCCAGCGGTTACCCGATCTTTTTCCGCTCCTGCGCTATCTGGTGGATCAAGGGAAAAGTCGCAAATTCGTCATCCTGGGAAGCGCCTCCCGGGATTTGATTCGCCAAAGTTCTGAATCCCTCGCCGGGAGGATCGGCTATCTTCAATTGGGCGGATTCCGCCTCAGCGATATTGACCCCGGGGCCATCAAGACCCTGTGGTGGCGCGGGGGGTTGCCCCCATCCTTCCTGGCGGCCTCCGACGATGAAAGCCTGCTCTGGCGGAACCAATACATAACGACCTTTCTGGAACGGGACATCCCCCAATTGGGGATCACAATCCCCGCCCGGACGCTTCGCCGCTTCTGGACCATGCTGAGCCATTACCACGGCAACATTATGAACTTTGCAGAGCTGGGTCGTTCTTTCGGCGTCTCCGACATGACCGTCCGGAAATACTGCGATATTCTGGAAGGCACGTTCATGGTCCGCATCCTTCAGCCCTGGTTTGTCAACATCGGAAAACGTCTGGTGAAGCGGCCGAAACTGTACCTGCGCGACTCCGGGCTCTTCCATGCCTTGCTGTCCATTGAAAACCCGGAGCAACTGCACGCGTCGCCCCGGCTCGGCGCCTCCTGGGAAGGGTTTGCCCTGGATTGCGTCTGTCGAATCCTGGGAAGGGAAGATGGGGATCTCTATTTCTGGAACACCCACGCCGGCGCGGAACTGGATCTTTTCTGGCAGGCGCGTGGACAAAGCTGGGGGGTGGAATTCAAATATGAAGATGCCCCCCGATTGACCCGATCCATGAAGATAGCAGTTGAAGACCTTAAATTAGAGCGACTGTGGGTCGTCTATCCCGGGAAAGCGTCCTATCGTCTCACCGAAAAGATCGAGGTGATCCCCCTTGCAGACGTCCACGAAAATTGGGACTACTCATAACTGTGCGACTTCCCTCCTACCGGCGATGCAAAAAGCCCCAATGGAGATGCAACATTTGAAGAGTTTTATGATGTTGTGGACACGCCCCTTTCCAATAATGACTCAAGGAAAGACCGCAAGAAACGCATAATTTCATGCCCGTCCCGCTATCACGACAAGATGTGACACCGTTCCTTCCGCATGATGCAGCGCGCCTGGGGCGTCTATCCTCGTTTTTCGTGGCATGCAGACTTCCTACCACACCCAAACCAAATCAGCAAATGATAAAATAATGTACGTCCCTCATCCCCCTATTTCATGCCTATATGTTCGTGCATTTCCGAAAGGTCAATCTCCTTTTCACCGTCCTTTTCAAATTTCAGAACTTTGTTCTGAAAATCTCCCTCATCAATATGCGCCTTGACCCATCTTTCCCATGCCTCGCCCTGAGCGGCGGCGATCGCCTCAAAGTCTTCCTTCTGATCAAACCGAGAGAGCGCATCATCTTCTATCCACACACAGAAGTTGCATTTCTTGTCATTATCTTTGAACACCGAAAAGAAATACTGGAAATGCTCACTGCCAGGCTTCAGCCCAGCCTCAACCTCATAACCCTTGTATGACCATCTCTCTTTCATTTTGCTTCCTCCTTCCATTCCGCATCGAAGCCCAAATGGCTCACCGGAAAAACTGTTTATTTTCATTAATCCAGCTTTGCTGGTCAGGGTTTCGGTCCGTGACAAAAGAAATCAGTGCATTTGTATCGATAACCAGTTTCTTCATCTGTGCTTTTCGGCCCGTTCCTTCCTGGCGAGATCGATATCTTCTGCAATGTCGCCCTTGCCGACCTTGACGGCGTTTCTGTACTCAAGGAATCTCCTATGAACCGGCAATACGATCGCCTTGCCGTCTTCCACCTTCCATTCCAGGGTATCGCTGACCGAAAGTTTGAGCTGCAACCTGATATTCTTCGGAATAGTTGTCTGATATTTTGAAGTAACGACCGATTGCATGGTTCATCCCTCTCTCCATGAAACTCCTTACAAAAGGAGGATATCGTAAGGAGGATGGATTGTCAAGGTGCAGCGCACCTGCCGCTTTTTGGGAATGGGCTCGGGGGACTGGAGTGGGTGAGAAAAGAAACGCATAATTTCATGCCCGTCCCCCTTCCCATTTGTTGTCTTGGGCCGACCCGGGGCCGCGTGGCCTCATTTCAAGCACGTTCTGCACGAGCGTCCCCTACTACCCTGCGTCAATCAGGATGGAACCCTGGTGTTGAATGGCCAAGCCATCGTCAGTCC
>CAYPDL010000180.1:0-5962 GCA_964409475.1 uncultured Desulfobacteraceae bacterium
GAGACCACGTCCGCGGACGGCAGGCCTATGCACGGGCTCAACGGCGACATTCTGGTGTGGAACCCGGTAACCCGGCGCCGTCACGAACTCACATCCATGGGGATACGCGTGAATGCCAAAACCCTGAGGGAGCAGTTGGATATCACTGGCCAGCTCGATTTCCTCAAGATGCCGTATCACCAAGCCGTCCTGAACAACACCATCCCGCTCAGCATCGGCGGCGGGATCGGCCAGTCACGGACCTTCATGCTTCTGCTTAAAAAGGCGCACCTGGGAGAGGTCAGCGCCACGGTTTGGCCCAGGGTGCTCAAGGAGATGTGTCGAAAGAAGAACATCCACGTGATCGAGTAAGGCGGCCCTTCACTCTGATTGAAGAGCAGCGTCATGGACCGTCATGGGTGGTCATGAATTGTCATGGATCGTCGTGGTGGGTGTGTCCATGCCCGACCGGCAGGGCCTAATGTTTGATTTGTCAGGTGGGGCAGAAGGATTTGTTCGTTCTGGATTGGACCGCACCTTTCGCAATCCATTTCAAAAAACGGGTCCACAGGCCGGATTTGGCCCCGTCTTTCTGCGAGCCAGTCGCATCCGGGTCTGCAACACTCCCCTCTGCTCTTTGGCAGAACTCTCCTTCTGTCTCGGGCATGGTCATGTCATGTTCACCATCAATTGGCTTCCTTGGTTTCATCCATCTTCATCCAGATCCGGTACAGGGTTTCGCCCCCCTGTTCAAAGCATGTGTAGCCGGTCGAATCTACCGCCTCCACCATCACTTCCCCCAACTCCCTGCACTGCTCCAGCCAGTTCCGGAAGTGCTCTCCTCCTCCGAAATAGACCTTCGTCCACCGGTTGCCCTCTTCATCCACACGTTCCTTAACCCGATCTTCAGCGGCCATCCGTTCCTGGATGGTCTTCATGGGCTCGTTCTCCTGGAGGTTCATTTCTGTCTTCTTCCTGTCTGAGTATAGACCTGCGGCCACGATTTACCGCTCATGTGAAACTGGGTGCCGGGTTCTGATTTCTCGTTACTGGTTGGAGCGAAACCCAACGCCATAATGGCTACCCCTTCCTCCCGGCAGCCGCATAGTAAATCGTGCCACCCTTTCTTTCGGTTCGGATTTGATCCGTACTCAACAGATTTCCAAGATATTTCGAAACCTCGTTGAGATGCATCCCGAATCCCTCGGCGATCTGACCCGCGGTACAGGGCCTGCGTTGGAGCATGGCCAGCACCGATTCCCTGTTTGCCCGCAACTTGAGATCCTTTTGGTTGGAAAATTCGGCGATGATCTCCGCCTCTGGGTGAAAAAGATGCGTCAAGGCGGACATCCGCTCCTTAGATACAGGCGTGGCAAAATCCTCTGCTGCCGGACGGACCGCTGTATTGAGCTGTATGCGATCGGGCCCGATTTCCTCTGCCAGCGCGGCAATCCTGCTGACATCGCCGGGCATGGCGTTCATGCCGCTCACGAGAAAGACCTCCATCCACAACTGCCCGGAGTACTCCCTGCGAAAGGCCTTCTGCCCGCTGATCAATTCCTCAAACCGCAAGCCAGCATGGGGCCGGTTCACCCAGCCGTAAGAGTCCTGATCCCATGCGCTCAGGGATACCTTCACCACGCTGGCCAGGGCTGCCGCCTCCCGCACCTCCGACAGGTGGAGCAGTGTCCCGTTGGTCAGAAGGAGAGAAGGGATGTCGCTCTTCTCCCGAATCAATGTCAGCACATCTCCGAAGCGCTCATGGAGGGTGGGTTCTCCTGATCCCGAGAGGGTGATATAATCTGCCTCGCCATCGGTGTCGAGCCATTCTTCAAGTTCACTAAGGACCTCTTCCATGTTGACATATTCTCGACGTTCAACGGTCTTATGGGTGGTCCGACCCAACTGGCAGAAAACGCAATCCAGGCTGCACGTCTTGTAAGCGGTCAGGTCTACGCCCAGGGACCTCCCAAAACGTCGGGACGGCACTGGTCCAAACAGGTATTTTCTATCTCCCATGCTCCATTTTCCTCGCGAAAGCGTGTTGATATCAGCTCAATATTCAGGGAATAAAACCCTTACGGGTAAAATCCTTGTTTGGAGTTCAGGCGTCAGCCTTTTATTAAAACCCGGTAGCCTACCGTTTGCGAACGCGAAACCCGGAACTCGGAACGCGGAAGCTGGGGACCACGCATGTTCTCCGGAGTTCAGGCGTCAGCCTTTTAGCAACCGGATGCTGAGCAATTACGTTTGTTTTTACGCGTATTCATTTCAGGATATTCAACGGGTTGGTAGTCTCTTAAAAGGCTAGAAACTGCCCCCGATCTTGTCATCCTCGTTGGCAGAGTGTTGCTTCGGCCTCCCAGTCTTGGGCAAAATTACCGAAAACACAGATCCTTTGCCTACCTCACTTTCAACGTAAATCCGTCCTCCGTGTCCCTCGACAATGGCCTTGACAGAGGCCAGTCCCAGGCCGAAGCCCTCCTTCTGCTCTACGCCCCTGCCCCGGTGAAAGCTGTCAAAAACATAGGGGAGTTCATCCGGGTCAATACCGATCCCCTCGTCTTTGACCTCCACAATAACCTCGCCAGGGGTCGCATGGGTGGAAACTGTAATCGTTCCTTTGTCCTTTGAGAATTTGATGGCGTTGTCTAAGAGATTGCTGAAAACCCTGAGCATCTTATTGCTGTCGCAGATGATCACCGGGAGTTCTTCCTCATTCTTGAGTTCCAGACGGAGTCCGGATTGCGATGCCTTCAACTGGTAGGCATCATGAAGCTCCATCAATTCTTTATCCAGGGAAGTGGCGCTCAGGTTCAATTTGAGTCGCCCTGCCTGCAACCTGGAAAACTCCAGAAAATCGTTGACCAGGGATTCAAGCTTTCCCGACTCTCGCTTGATAATGTTAAGATACTCCCTCTGCTTTTCCTCGTCAAGCTGCCTTGATTTCTTAAGCAGCCGCAGGACAAAGCCGCCGATGACGGTCAGCGAAGACTTCATGTCATGGGCGAACATGGAGATGAGATTGTCCTTTTCCCGTTCCAGCGTTTTGAGGCGGGAAATGTCCTGGAAGGCCTCCACGCCGCCAATGAGGCTCCCGTTGTCGTCTAAGAGGGCTGCTGTATTCATCCTGACTGGAATGATTTCTCCATGCCTGTTCGTGATCGTGCTATCGATCCTCACCTCGGGGTGCTGCCGGTTGATCGCTGTTCTCAAGGGGCAGTTGGTCTTGCACATTCCCCCCTGAAGGACATCGCCGCAATAACGACCCACCGCCTCTTGGGCGGAATAACCCGTGATCCTCTCGGCCCACCGGTTGAAGCTGGTCACCTTCAGTTCCGGACTGACCGTAAGGATGCCCACCGGCAGGCTATCGATGATGAAACTGTAGAAGGCGATATTCTGGAAATTCTTCTCCGTTCCATCTGCGCCATGCCCCCTGCTTCTCTTACCTTCCATTCCGCCGCTCCCTCATCTATTTCAGAACTCCCCATTCAGCAGTTTCAGCAATGCATCATGAATAAAGCGGTTCGTCGCCACACAGTCAGGCAGTTGGACCCGGTATGGCGCACCTTGAATCGTGGTGCACCGCCCGCCCGCCTCTTTGACAAGGAGTATGCCGGCAGCCGCGTCCCAGGGCTTCAATCCCGGTTGAAAATAGGCATCCAGCCAGCCGGCCGCCACGTAGGCCAGCGCCAGTGCCGCTGAACCCGACGCACGAAGGGTTCCACAGCGCGGGAGGACCCGGTGTAAATAGTCCAACATTCGCTCCCGCACCTCATTTTCATGTCCCCAATCCAGTCCCACCATGGCATTCTTAAGCTCCCCTACGCCGCTCACATGAATCGGTACATCGTTGAGCCTCGCCCCAGCCCCCCTGTGGGCCACAAATGTCTGATCGCGCAATGGGTCGTGGATGACCCCGACGAGTGGTTCTTCTCCCTCCAGCACCCCGATGGAGACAGCAAATACCGGGTGACGGTGCGCATAATTGGTCGTCCCGTCCAATGGATCCACCACCCAGGTATATCCGCTGCCGATGGCGCTGCCCCCGGCCTCTTCAGAGAGGATAGCGTGATCGGGAAATCGTGTCTGAATCATATCCAGGATCAGGGATTCCGCCGCGGTATCCGCATCGGTGACCAGATCACGAAAGCCCTTCAGGGTCAGCCGCCGCTCACCTGGATACAGCCCGGCAATGATCCGACCGGCCCCCCGCGCCGCCTCAATAGCCGTCTTCAGCATATCCGCCCCTCCTCATGGGATTTGGCCGGGCCATCTGGACCGCACATAGGCCATGATCCTCTCCGCCGACTCCAAAGGAGACAGGATGTCCGATCGCACCAGGACTTCCGGGTTTTCAGGCGCCTCGTACGGTGTGGAAACACCTGGCATCTCTCCCGTCAACGCCCCTTTCATGGCACGTTGATAAAGGTCCTTTTCAACAGGCTGACCCCGGCGCAATGCCTCCCGCTCCTCACATGTCTTCAGGGGACATTCGATGTAAATTTCTGCAAAATGGGGGATCAGCCGTCGGGCCAGATCCCGAAACTCCCTGCGATTTCCGGTTGCATCGATGATCACATGCCTGCCGCCCTCTGTAATCAGAAGTTGCGCCATCATGACCAGCGACCGATATACAATACTCCGTTCTTCATCGGTGTATTTTGGGTTGGGCGTGACAACCTTCCGTATATGATCGAGGCTGAGGGTAACCGCTTCAATCCCCGATGCCGACAAAATCCCCAACAGCTCTTTCAGGATGGTGCTCTTGCCTGAACCCGGCAATCCGGTAAGCCATAAGCAAAAGCTCATTTTCTCTCCAAATACTCCGAAATTTTTTCTGTATTAAACCTCTCTGTTTCGAGGACTGAAAACCCGAAGTCAATCAGCTTTCTCTTGGTCTCGGTCGTATCGTCCGGATAAAATTTGGGGTTGGCGATGACCAGCACCCTGAATGCGAAAAAGGGTTGAGATACCTCAAAGAAGCCATCATCGCCGGCCTTTTCGAGATAGGCATCCAGAAAGATCCGAAACAGGTCGGCAAAGGGACCTTCAAAGGTCCCACGATCCTTCACTGCATAATGGATATAATTCACGCTGAGACAGGATACATCGTCGGCCGGTTCGCCCCAGCTCCCTCTGGAACGGTCCAACAGGATAAAATCATTTCCCTGCAATCGGATGTTGCCCGGATGATAATCGCCATGCACGCTGCACAACCGTTCTCCCTTGTCCCTGATCTTCCCCCACCAGTTCAAAGACTTCCCGGCATAGGCCACGAGTTCCCTGTCTGTCGTGAAATCAACAGGGTCATAGGCATCGATGATCCCCATGATGCACTCGCCATGTCCGATCAGATCACGGATCCGCCTTCTGTAAAGGGTCTTCGCATCCTGCCCGGAATACCTGAGCGCGTGGACATCCGCGATGAAATGCGCGAGCATCCTGGCCCGTTCCCTGTCCAGATCATTCAGGCGTCCCCGCTTCAGAATCGCATCCAGATCCTCGAAGTAAGAGACCCCCTTGGCCTCCTCCATGAATATGTAGAATTCTCGCGCATCTTTAACGGATATGAGTCTGTCAGACGACTCCCCCACCACATCCGTAGCCCTCACATGCTTGGGCATTTCGTTGAAGTTGGCCTGGGCAAGGAGGAGGACCTGGGCCCTGTCGGAATAATGATCATGTCCGAATCTGGAATGAAAGAGGGTCTTCATGATCAACCGGTTTTCTCCCTGCGGGTGTTTGAACCTCACCAGATAGGCCGTGCCGTGTACCCCCTCGCCGAGCCGTTCCATGGAGAGCAGACGGGTCTTTGGTCCGAAACGCTCTTTCAGATAATTCTCAACCTTGATATCAATATCCATTCGTATCCTAAGGCGGCACAGCCGCAACCAAAAATAATCTCACACAAAGCCACCAAGCCACAGAGAAACACTATTTTTTGGGTTTATCATCTCGCCACTTTTGTTTTTCTTTG
>CAYPDL010000181.1:0-5921 GCA_964409475.1 uncultured Desulfobacteraceae bacterium
CTGCCATTTTGGGTCAGCGTTTTCGGGATAAAATACCATGCCATACCAATTAGATACGTATTTATCTGACAAAGTGAGATACTAGCGGGGTTGGGGGAAATCGCTCCTCCAACTCAAACAGAGGGGGTGGCTCAAAAGACAGCGGAAAAGGCAACACTGCCAGAACAATGGTTCAACTTTCGAGGGTTCAATACAAGACAGCCAGACTGAAAAGACTAATATATTATTCCATCATTCGGCTACGACCCCTCACAGGAGCGACCACAAGATGTAGTGTCCTTTAACACACCTTTTACCAGGTTGGTCTAAGTGGATATTGCACCGCCAGGAAGTTAGGAAGGACTCGGCGGCCACAGGCATTAACGTTTAAAGGGGGATACTTGTGGCCGGACTGATGGCATTGGAATTTTTGGCGAAATGCACAACTACCCCGTTCATGAAAATTAGGATAATCCCATGGCACCATCACACAGTTTTTGCGGAAGACTTTCGGAAACAGTAACGCAGGGGGCAAATGAAGGCCCCGGCCTGGGCAGCCCGACTTGCCCACGGCTCCGGCTGCCGGCGACCTGGCACAAAGACGGGCGATGCTTTGCCTGGTGGGGACCTCGAAGTCGAAGGCTCCTGTGTCTGTCTCTGTACACACTTCGAGATCAACTCAAGAATGTTCTGAGTTTCCATTGTCGACATGTCAAAGGCCGTGGCGGACTCAAGGGGGCAGTCAGAGAGCTTGCACGGCGTGTCGGCTCCTTCCGTTTTGTGGCCCGCTTCGATATCGCTGCATACTACGACTCCATGCAGCATGAGACGATCATGGGCCTGCTCGATACGGCAGGGGTGGACGAAACCCTTCGATCCGTGGTGCAACAATACCTCGCACTGCCCGACCTGAACCAAACAGGTAGAGGGATGGTGGCAGGCGGGTCCCTCTCACCTTTGTTAGGCGCCCTTTACCTGCTTCCGCTGGATAACACCATGCACCGCCATGTTGTCACCGGAAGGATTCATTATGTCCGGTACATGGACGACATCATCATCCTGGCAAAAACCCGGTGGCATTTGCGGGCGGCGATCCGCAGCCTGAACGAGGCGATAGCATCGGTGGGTCTTTGCCTGCATCAAGAGAAGCGCTTTGTCGGTCGTATGGACAAAGGCTTTGATTTCCTTGGATACCAGATCCACCCTTCCCGCAGGTTGCGCCCTTCGGCTGAAAGTTTGCGGTGCCTTGTGGTGCGTGCCGGCCGGCTTTATGAGCAGGGGGACGACATCGGTCGACTCCGGCAGTACGTCACCAGATGGACCCCCTGGCTGTGGGGCGCACTGGATGGCCTGGTTTCCCGGAAAGGAGGCTTCAAACGTTATTTGGTCCACGTCCTCATAAAATTGCGGATCAGCGGCATCACTCTGCCCCGGGCATGACGCTTCCCGCTCTACGACCGGTGCCATCACAGCCCCGATCTCAACTCATAATTATACTCCGTTCTGTTGGCGTAAAATTTTGCATCCATTACAACACTCCCTAACGTCACATTCAATAATACACGTTATTTCGCGAATCTTTTTCATGATCTTTTCTCACTTGTTACTATTCTGTGTTTCAGTTGTTTTTACCGCTACAAACCACGGTCTCTCAAAAGAAAAACTCGGTAGCCGACCGATAGGGTTAAAATTTTCTTAGTAGTTATAAACCACCCAGACCCATTTCGTCACAAAAGTCAGCACCTCGGATTGAAGTTTTCTTGCATCAGTCACAACCTCGAAGTAGCTGAATTTCGGTGATGAATTCGTTTTGCAGCCATCTGTTTTCCGGTCTTTTGAAATTCCAGGAGCAAATAGGTAAGCAAATAGGTAAGCAAAACGTAGCTCAAACTACCTCTGGAACAACAAAAAGGCATGGTGTAAGTTCTCAAATTCCAAGGAATGCATCTTACAACCGTTGCGAGTACAGATTTTGACCATTCCACCAAGCTCCAGTTCCAGGTTAATCAAGGGAGCCTTGCAGTCGCATATCCCACGCACCGGAAATGGGGCATAACAGCTGGGACAGGAAAATACTGCGATAGATTTCTCAATATCATCGACGTTTCTAAATTCCTTATTGTAGCTGCCATATACCTGACTCAGATAGATATGCCCCAATTTGTCGAGGATCTTGGCTTCAAGCTGGATTGACGGGAGATCGTCCACCTTGACCTCAAAATTCATCAGAGACTTGTTACAAATTGGGCACTTTACCGGAACATTTAGTTGTTCAGTCATACTTTCTCACCCTCCTTGTTCTTTGTTCAACACATTATACCCTCAAAGTGAAAAAGCCATACTCGTTTGTGTTTTGGACACTATGTATGAGCCTTTGCAATTCCCATTAGTCCACGCCTTCTTGGTTTAGACCATGTCTTGAAGGGCTTTGTTTTCATCACCAAAGACCATGATTCTTACTAAAACGTTGAGTGTTGTTGGTTATGGGTCGTCGATTCAAGTATGCTTGCATCAATCCTCACACCAACATCGCCAAAATCATGCAAGGCTGACAGAACAATCATGGAAATCGAGACTGAGATATGGCGTAACCATCTGTATTCTTAACACTTCCACATGCATGCGGTTATTGGAGGGTACTGGCTCTTGGTGTGGCATGGACTCTATCGGTCCGAATGCGCTGGTCTGTACAAACCTGCTTCATTCACCCCCAACAATCCTGCTTTGTACGAACGCTCATCCACCAGGGAGAGTTCGGCTATCATTGTTTTCGTCAGCACTGGGACTTGGCGTATCTCGTCCAAACGCTTCGCTATGCTTTCCAGTGGCTCATCACTGCTCATCCAATACCCCTTGTCAAACGCTTTCAGATTAAGCGGCACTGTGTAGCCCCGCAATGTCTTCTCTCGCGCCACGTTGAAATAGAGTTCAAAGTATGACATAACCAACTCTCGCAATGTCCGATACACCGGCTCTCGGAAGCGCAAGCCGACAAAGTTGGATTTGCTGACCGCACCCCAATACCCATCCCATTTGTATAAAGCAAGTAGATGATCGTCATCTCGATCACTCGGTACGATGTCCAGAATCATTGGTGGATGCCCTAGGCGGCGCATCATTGTAGCGGCAAACAACGCCCCATCGAAGCAGTGGGCGGTTCGCTCCCGCAGGACGCGCAAAGGGCAACGATAAATCGCTTCCGTACTGTAGGAGAGATTATCCAGGAAAACCTGGATATCATACGGGGTGGCCAGTGGCGCAATAACTTGGCGTTCAGAATGGCTCAAGTGCTGCTCAAAAGATTCAATCGCTGACATTAAGACTCCATATCAGAGGCGACAGATCGCTTGTTATGTATCGCCCAGGAATTACATCGTTCTTTTTTGCTTATTAACGGCCTTTCTGGATAATATTCAATGTAATGCGTTGTATGGCACCAGCTTGCCAGAAATTTGAATATCAGTCGATTGCAGATATTGAGAATAGCTTAAATTCCTTCACATGTCAATAACAAGAGGTATGGTTTTCAATATTGGGAGTGTAACCGAGGATACCGACCTGATGATATTTTGCCAGGCACAATATGTGGGGGTTGGTCAGTGTCCGACTTATCCCGTATCGCGAAAGGACTTCTTGCATCATTGTGGCATTTGAATCGCCTTTATATATTCAAGATTACAATAGCAAAGCTGGCAAAGTTAAAGCATGAAGGTTTCTCAAATAATGGTTTCGGGTTTAGATGTCGGGAAATCTCAAGGTTTCTTGCATTTAAAAACTATTCATTATCAGGTTGCCCGGTTGTGAATTGTATCGTTATCCTAAAAACCCCTGTCCCTCTGTTAGTATTCTCGCCTTTGCCGAGAACAAGTCTCCGTTTCACAGCCGACAATTGAGCCCACAACACCCTCTAGTCGGATTTTGCTTATCACAAGGCCGAATCCGTATCATTTGTGGTTAATAAAAAGGACTTCTTATTACCTCGCCTTGTAACCCTCCTCACCGATGAATGTGGTGGCGTTCACCCCGTTGGATTCCGCGCGACTCCGATAACCCGAAGAACCGCAGGGAGATAGCTTGATCGAAATTCTTGTAGATGACTTCATTCCTCAAGCCAGGTTAGGACCTGTGCTTTTATGGCCTCCTGCGCCTGAACCACGGCATTGGACAGGGGCGGTGTGAAATATCCAGGAGCATGAGTCCAGAAGTGATGCGAGGCACCTTCGACCCACAGGACCGGCTGTTCAGGCAATGGTTGACAGTCCGGTGTTCTGCATACTCCTAAAGAATGCCACGGATCGATGCTCCCGCTAACGTACATGATTCTCGTCCCAACCGGGTTCCATCCTCCATAGTACTCGTTTGTTTCAGAGATTCTTTCCTGGATATCGTTTGCATCGATACCGAAAGCGCGTTGGCAAGGATACGAACAGACCTCTACCGTGTTTATGTGAGGTTCCTGTGTAAACGGACACTCGGTGCCGGGATCACAGGTCTGGAAAAATCCAAATTCGTTACATGCCTGGTACTCCCAACAGCGGTTTGGCCAGGATGAAAGAGAGGTATCAAGTAAGGGGGCTATCGTTGCCGTCTGATAATCGACCGAAGTACATTCCTCGCCAGCGTAAAGGCTCCACAAACTGGCCAACCTGTCTATCGGCTGCCCTAGGTCGCTATTCAACATATAGTCCGAGCAAACTTTCTCAATATTGCAAGCATCTTCCTCACAGTTTGGATCATTCAACTGCACCGGGAATAGCGATCCCGTACGCGAACCCGAAAGATCAATGCCATCTTGTGTGCCAAGATAGTAGATGAATTGAAACTGATTATACTCGTCTTTCAATGGATCGCTTTCTGCTTCGCTGGTACAGAGGTTAAAACGGTCATAGAGGAACTGCCGACCTTCTACACTGCCTAAAAGCAATCCGATATCATTAAACGCTCTCCGAATCTGTTCAACACATTGCTCAGAACCTCCTACTATTGTTGCTCCCATGCTTTGGGCCATTACATCGTTGAATCCCTGCATGTTGTACCACGCTTCAACGGGAGCGGAGGAAGACACTGCCGCAAAAATGAGATTTGGATATTTTATTCGGGCCCACGCGGCGAGCATCCCCGGATAACTGCCGCCAAAGGTTATCCACTTGTTGTCGCCTGTCAAATGGTAGATTTCGCTGATGTACGCATGGAACTGTGCGATATCACCAAGGGCCTGTCTGCTGGTCAGCCATTTCAAATTGGTTGTGGAGAGATCCGAGACAGGCTGGCTTTCGCCATAGTAGCGGTGCTCAAGTGCCAGAATCAGAGCACCTACCTGTTTGGCCAACTCTACCATGACTGCACAATGCACTGTTCCTGTCTTGACAACGTCAGGCGTAAGCTCAGATCCTTCCCCGCCCACACATAAGAATACAGGCCCACTGCCATCGAAGAAGGTGTCATTGACAAAATAGCGCTGCTTCCATGTTCTGGTTTCCTCCTGTGAAAAATGATCCAACCGCTGTCCCTTGTACCAGCGCGTAACATCGTCTACAAAGGGTCTGGACTCTCCATTATCACTACAGGAAGCAAAAAGGGCAGAGATACAACAGCAAATGCAGGCCAAACGGATCAACGTAACTGCATTGTAATGCTTTTTGAACATCATCGCAGTTCTCCCTCTTTGTGCAATTTCATGCCTTGGATCTTTGTTTTCTGATAAGTGGTACTGAACAGATCATCCGGCCCACGTTATCATATCGACCCTACCGATTCTCAACTTCCGGTGTGTCGACGTCAATTCGGGGGGTCGATTTCCATAGATTGTAGAGCCTAACAGCGCGCTCAGAGGATATAATGAATGCATGATCGTCATTTCTGAGCAATTCCCATCTGGTTAAGACTAAGAAATGTAAAGTGGAAAAGTCAAGGAGTGAAGGTTACCGAAGTAATCTACAGCT
>CAYPDL010000182.1:0-2166 GCA_964409475.1 uncultured Desulfobacteraceae bacterium
CCCGAACTTATTGAGAAGTTACCGAAAAGACAAATAATTGGTTGAAATTCATATTTAATTAAATTATGAGGAAATAGACGGACAACAAGGCGCAGCATAAAGTTGCGTCTATTTGCGTTCATTAGCGGTTCCAGTTTCAACCTACGGAGGTAATCCATGACACGGTCACTGCTGACAGCCGGCGATCTCACCTCAGAGGACCTTTTTGCCGTTTTTGAGAGGGCTCAAGATCTCAAGGCCCGTATCAGGGCGCGCAAACCGATCGACGCCCTCAAAAACAGGGTCATCGGCATCCTTTTTGAGAAACCGTCCACCCGGACCCGGACCAGCTTCGAGTCGGCCGTCCTGCGGCTCGGCGGCGCCACCATCTACCTCGCCCCCGGCAATCTCCAGATCAAACGGGGGGAACCGATAGAGGACACGGCACGGATGCTCGGCAGCTATCTCGATGCGATTGTCGCAAGGGTCTATGCCCATCAGACCGTGGTAGACCTCTCCCGCCATTCCAACATTCCGGTGATCAACGGCCTGAGCGACCTCGAACACCCGACCCAGGCGGTCTGCGATTTGTTCACCATCCTCGAGATAAAGGGGAGGGTCCAGGGTCTGAGGCTTGCCTACATCGGCGATGGAAACAATGTATGCCATTCATTGCTGCTGGTCTGCGCCCTGGCGGGCATGCACATGAATGTGGCCTCCCCGAAAGGCTATACGCCCGACAACGAAATCCTGCTCAAGGCGACTGACATTGCAGCCAAAACAGGCGCCAGACTGAACGTATTTGACCGCCCGGAAGAGGCGGCGGCCGGCGCCGACATCCTCTATACAGACGTCTGGGTCAGCATGGGAGAGGAAGAAGAAGAAAAAACAAAGCTGGACATCTTTCAGGGATACCAGATCAATGCCGACCTGCTGAGGATCGCAGCCGACGATGCCGTGGTGATGCATTGTCTCCCTGCCCACCGGGGCCTGGAGATTACCGACGACGTCATCGAGGGCCCCCGGTCCATTGTCTGGCAGCAGGCGGAAAACAAGATGCACGGGGCCGCCGCCATACTGGATTACCTGCTTTCCTGATACCGACCGGCGCCATCCGAAATTGGCAAAATAATTTAGGACAAAATAATTAAAAAAATTTTAGTGATTCTCTTTGCGCCTTTGCGCGACACATTCTTGGTTGCCGGGATACAGCCTTAGTTGGGAGCCGCAAAGACGGCTGATCCATAGCCCACCACCCAGCGGCCCCGGCTCTCGGGGAAATCATCGCCGCTGTTCCGGTAGATAACGATCGTCCCTTTTTCACATCCCTTGAGTTCAGCAAACCGCATCGCCGCAAGGACCGGCCCTATCCCGCAGAAGGTCTGTCTGGAATAGTCCCAGCCCTTCCGAATCCCCGCGTGATCCATGGCCTCCACCATCTTCAGGCTGTCCTTGTCCGTACGGGTCACAAGGTTGTAGTCCGGGTCATGGAGCATGTCGCTGCTGGCAATGACCAGGATGGTTCTCTTTCCGGAGAGGGCATCCAGCGCAGCCACCAGATCGTCCAGGGTCCGGGGATCGTGGTCCCCCACGAGCCCCACGATGATCGGGGTCCCGGGCAGGGCCGCCTGGACAAAAGGGACCTCGTTTTCCGCCGAATGCTCACCCGCATGGGGACTGTAATCAAAGTATATGCGGGGGCTTGCACCCGCCATAACGGCCGCGCCCGCCTTGTCGAGCGCCGCATCCCCGAGGGGCGTCCTCAGGATGTCTCCGTCCATGAGCGCCACCCCTTGAAAGCCGCCGCGATGCCCGATCCCGAGAACCACCACCGTGTCGGGCCGGCCCCAGGTCTCTGCGTTGTCCCTTATCGCCCGAAAGGTGTACCCGGCCACCTTCCCGGAATAGACATATCCCGCATGGGGTGCAATGGCGGCCACGATCCTGCCTTTCACCTTGTCCACCCGGGCATTGTCCATGTACCCGTCCACCGTTTGCTTCAACTCTTCCCGGGTCCCGGGGAACCACCTCCCGGCCCCCAGGGCCTCCCTGACGATCACCTCAGATCCCTTGCTCATCCCTTCCTCCTTAGCGGCCCGTGAAGATGCCGCAAAACAGGTCCCGCACAGACACGCCACCCCCAGCCACAGGAGACAGCCTATACCAGCTATTCTCACAGACATCAGA
>CAYPDL010000182.1:2266-5889 GCA_964409475.1 uncultured Desulfobacteraceae bacterium
TCCCACGCCTGATATCCCAGAACCTCGTCCATCTCTGCCAGGAACCCCCTGCAGGGGAGCACATTGAACCGGCCGTGTGCGGATATCATCAGCGGATCCCCCCCGGGCACGCCCACCTTGAAGAGGAGCCGGCTCTCCCCCGGATATTTGAAGACGATATCCCGCAGGTCTTCCAGGGTCTCCCGTGAAGCCCTGCCGTTTTCAAGGGCGACCAGGATAGCCTTTACCACGCTCAGACGGACATCGCCCAACCTCTCGATCTCCTTTGCAATGATCTTGGCCGCAGTCTCGCCGATCTCCACGCTCCCGGTAATGAGGAGGGGATCGTCCCCCTTCAGGAGGGGTGAGGCCGCGGTGAAGACATCCGGAAATATCACCACTTCGGTGGAACCGGTCAGGTCTTCTAATTGGATGATGGCCATCTTGTCGCCCCGCTTGGTCCGCTTGAGCTTGAGACCCTCCACAACGCCGGCGATCTTGACCTGCCCCTTGTCTTTACGAGTGGGAAGGTCCTGGACAAGGCACGTGGCAAACCGGTCGATCTCCTGCTTGAAACTGTCCAGGGGATGCCCGGTAATATAAAACCCCAGGCCCTCCTTTTCACGCGTCAGCCGCTCCGCTTTAGACCATTCCGGGATGTCCGGCAGTTCCAGGAGCCCCCCGGCGACCCCGTTTTGCAGGGCCAGCGATCCGAAGATATTGAGCTGATTGGGGTCGTGATTGGCCCCGCAGATCCGAAGGGCGTCATCGAGCCCGGCAAAGAGCCTCGACCGGTATTCCCCGGTAAAATCAAACGCCCCGCACTGGATGAGGCCTTCCAAGACCCTCCGGTTGACCTTGGACCCATCCACCCGCCTGCAGAAGTCGAGCAGATCGCCGAACGGTCCATGCCGGTCCCTTTCCTCGATGACCAACTCCACCGCCTTGAGGCCCACATTCTTGACCGCGGCCAGCCCGAACCGGATCTTCCCATCCACCACGGAAAAATCCGCCTGGCTTTCGTTCACATCCGGGGGAAGGATCTCGATCCCCATGGCCCGGCATTCGGCGATGTTCTTGATGGTCTTGTCCTGATTCCCCATGTCCTGGGTCAGGAGGGCGGCCATAAACTGGACCGGATAATGGGCCTTGAGATAGGCGGTCTGATAGGCGATCATGGCATAGGCCGCGGAATGAGACTTGTTGAACCCATACCCCCCGAACTTGTCGATCAGCCCGAAGAGCTTCTCGGCCATCTGCGGCGCGACCCTGTTACCCACGGCCCCTTCCACAAACTTGGTGCGATGCTTCGCCATCAGCTCGGGCTTCTTTTTTCCCACGGCCTTGCGAAGCTCATCGGCCTCTCCCATGGTATAGCCGGCCAGGACCTGGGCGATCTTCATGACCTGTTCCTGATACAATATAACCCCGTAGGTCTCCTTCAGGATCGGCTCCAGCGTGGGCAGGAAATAGTTGATCTTTCCGTTCCCATGCTTGCCATTGATGAAGTCGTCGATCATGTTGCTCCCCAGCGGTCCCGGCCGGTAAAGGGCCATGAGGGCGATCATGTCTTCAAAGACCTCGGGTCGCAGCCTTCTCAAGAGGTCCTTCATGCCCGAACTTTCCAACTGAAAAACGCCGGTGGTCTTTCCATCGGAGCAGAGCTGGTAGGGCGCTTCATCCGTAAGGGAGATCTTTCCCAGGTCGATCGTCTCCCCCGCGGTCTTTTCAATAAGATGGATGGCCTCCTTGATGACCGTCAGGGTCTTAAGCCCCAAGAAATCGAACTTGATGAGGCCCAGCTTTTCAATCCGCTCCATGGTGAACTGGGCCATGATTTCACCCTTGTGCCCGCGGTAGAGAGGGAGGTATTCCACCAGCGGCCGGTCCGCAATCACCACGCCGCAGGCATGGGTGGATGCATGGCGGGACAGTCCCTCCAGGGCACGGGATATCTCCAGGAGTTTTTTGCCCGGGCCCCCGCCCTCCTCCAGGCTTCTCAATTCGGGCTCGTCCCGAATGGCATCATCGAGACGGACCCCCGGGCCTTCGGGCACCAGCTTGGCGATGCGGTCCACCTCTCCCAAGGGGATATTGAGGCTGCGGCCCACATCCCGAATGACCCCCCGGGCCTTCATGGTCCCGAACGTGATGATCTGGCTGACGTTTTCCTGGCCGTATTTTTCCGCCACATAGCGGATGACCTGGTCCCTGCCGTTGATGCAGAAATCGATATCGATATCCGGCATGCTGATACGGGCCGGATTGAGGAACCTCTCAAAGAGGAGCCCATACTTGATCGGCTCGATGTTGGTGATGTCGAGACAGAAAGCCGCTAAAGAGCCGGCCGCCGATCCCCGGCCGGGTCCGACTGCGATATCGTGACGGTGGGCGTATTCGATAAAATCGGCCACGATCAGAAAATACCCTGCAAACCCCATCTTGAGGATCACCGAGAGTTCAAACTCAAGCCGGTCGCGATACTCGGCCCGGACGGCCTCGGAGAGCAGACCTTCTTCCGCCTCCTTTTCGGCCAGTCGCCGCACAAGCCCCTCCCGGGCCTTATCGGTCAGCATGTCGTCAAGGCTTTGATCCTTTTCCGCACGAAATACGGGGAACTTATACTCCCCGAAGCTCATTTTATAGTCGCATTGTTCCGCCACCCGGACCGTATTGTCGAGCGCGTCCTCATATCCTTTGAGGGCCTCTTCCATCTCGGGCCTGGACTTGAAATAGAACTCGTCCGAGGAGAACTTGAGCCGCTTTTCATCATCCACCGACTTGCCTGTCTGGATGCACAGAAGCACATCATGGGCCTGGGCATCCTCCTTGTTCAGGTAATGGCAGTCGTTGGTGCCCACTAAGGGAATGGACAGGTCCTGCGAGATCTCCCTGAGCATCCGGTTGACCCGTTTCTGTTCAGTGAGCTTGTTGGCCTGGACCTCTAAATAAAACCGTCCGTCAAACACCGAGGCCAGGTCCCGTGCCTTTTCCCTGGCCGCCTCCATCTGTCCGGCCAGCGCCAGATAGGGCACCACCCCTTTGAGGCACCCGGAAAGGGCGATGAGGCCGGCGTGGTATTCCTTCAGCAGTTCCATGTCCACGCGGGGGTGGTAATAAAACCCCTCCAGGTGACCCATGGTGACCAGGGCGCTCAGGTTGCGGTATCCCTCCTCGTTCATGACCAGGAGGGTGAGATGGTGGGCATTAGGTCCGCCGCCCGGCGAGGGGGATCGGTCCCGCCGGTCTCCGGGGGCTACGTACACCTCGCACCCAAGGATCGGTTTGATCCCTGCCTTCACGGCCTGATCGTAGAATTGGACCACCCCGAACATATTGCCGTGGTCCGTAATGGCCACGCTCTCCATCCCCAGACGCCGGGTCTTTTCAAGCATCCGGTCGATCCGGATCGCCCCGTCAAGCAGGCTGAATTCCGTATGCACATGAAGGTGTACAAATGGTGAATCTGACACGGTGTTCCTTTCCTTGATACTGGATACTGGCTGATAGCTCATAGCTCATAGCTCATGGCTCATAGCTCATGGCTCATGGCTCATGGCTAATAGCCCATAGTTCCTGGATGCTGGTTGCTCGGTGCTCGTTATAGGTTCCTGAGGTTATTCGGGTTCCTGTCGGGTTACTCG
>CAYPDL010000183.1:0-5803 GCA_964409475.1 uncultured Desulfobacteraceae bacterium
AGGCCAGGGCCTGGAGTTCGCAGACACCGTTGGCTTCGCAGATGAGACAGTTATGGTTGCCGGAAGCCAACAACAGCTCGATGACCATCTTGCGGGCCGCGTCAATGCGCTCTGACTCCGTGTGGACCACCATGCCGGGCGCCGCGGCAGTGGCGCAGGCCGGCCAGCAGGGTCCGGGCTCCTTCCACCTCCACCATGCACATGCGGCAGGATCCCGTGGCCGTGGTGTCTTTCAGGTAACACAGGGTCGGGATGGTATCGATCCCCGCCCCCCGGGCGGCTTCCAGAATGGTCTGGCCAGGCTGGAATACCACCGTCATGCCGTTGATCGTGAGGTTTGGCTGGCTCATATCGTGGTCACCTCCAGGGCGAAATCTTTACCCCACCGCAAATCCGTAACTCCGAGAAAATAACTCGGCTTCATCATTGCTCCTTTTAAGGCTTCGCCATTCAGGCCAGGGAGGGCCAAATGGCTTGGAAACGGGTATGCCGGGGTTTAACGCCTTGGGGCCCGGCGGCGCAGAAAAATCTGTACCGATAACCATGGCGGGCTCTCCAGGCGCACTAAGCCCCGGATATCCTAAAGCTCAAACCCTGAGTGAATTCAGGTTAGGTGGCTGGAAAAGCAACGAGGAGGAGAAAACTTGGGGAGGGAGACTCAGAGAAGCGAGGTGTTCCGGTAAAGCTCATCATCAGGCCCTGATCCCAAGTGATTCGCCCACTCCTTTCCAGCTTCATGCACGAAAGCCTTGCCCAGACTCTCCGGTAACCTGAACCTCAGGATCTGTTTCTGATGGGAATAATCAGCGCATACACCCGGGATCACCTCCTTTTTGTGAACTTTGGGCGATTATAGGGGGATCGGCGCCCTGATTCAAGAGCTATTCATGATATTTTTTTGTCGCTGTCTTGGCCATGGACTAATACCTGCCCTATAGGGGACCCATTTTTTCATTGCGAGCCCGGACCCTCTCTTTTATCGCTCTTTAAAGCCAACCGTTGGAAAAGGGGACAGTAAAGCTCTGTATCTGTATGGTCGTTACATACTGCAGCTGGTGCAGGGTTAAGAATATGGCCAAGTCCGTGAGGCCAGTTTTCGTTGTCTTCTGCCAAGAAGGCCATGGAGAGAGGGGATTTTTGAGCATTCTGAAGGAAGCCGGCCTTAAATTCAGCTACGAAGACTTCCTTCCAGGTCTCGTTAAAATCTGCCGGATAGAGCATGACCGGAGCGGCATTGGGGCAATTGTCCCCACCGGCGGCCATGATCCCGGCGGCAGGCGGGATAGCTGAATGGCTCTGCACTGAAAAAAGAGGGGAGTGCGGGATGGATTTCTTCCTGCACTTCTCCAGGCTTTCAGGGCAAGATGGCCTGCCGGCAGCGCACTGATGCTTTTGGAAGTCGGGTGTTCTTCTTCCTGGTCTGCGCCAGGTCAGTTCGTTGGTAGACATGAAATTCGGGTGATCATGGTGTAGCGTAATACGGTGATGGCACGGTTGGATATGCCCGGTACACATGCACAAACACCTCTTCCGATTTCATGGTAACTTCTGCATCGGTATAGGAATCTGCAGGTAGCCCGCTATCCTCGTTGTATAAAAAATTATGGATTGCCACCCGAACCGCGTCCCGCGTCGATTCCTTTTCCCGCCAGTGGTCGATCCTGAGTTTCTCGGCCTTTAGTGTTGCGAGCAGCCCAACCGCGACTTTCTTAATCTTTTTGATGGCCGGGGGAGGCAGGTCAGGCTTGCTTAAGAGATCAAACAACGCCAGGGATTCCTCATCGAGGCCTTCCCTCATGGCCCGGGTCTCTTCATTATCCAATTCCTGTACCAGCTTGATCAGGGCCTCGAAAGTTTGTTCAATGGTTAACCGGTCCTTTTCCCGGTTGTACTCGGCCACAACCTTCTCATAATGCCGTTGAAAATCCGTACGTAACGGGTTTTGCTCCAAGAGCCGCCGAAGTTTATTTTCAATAGCCTGCTTCATGTTCTGGATGTTGGTCCGCTTAACCGGGCTACGCTCAAACTCTCGCCGCAGCCGCTCAAAATCGATCTGACTGATGTCATAGGTAGACCTATCAGCCTCTTCGCAGTTCAATCTCGTTTCGATGGCGCTGTCGACCACCTGGTGCAGTCCCCGGATAATATCGGTGATGTCGGTCTGATCACGGTCCTGTTGCAGACTTTTATAGACAATGTCCATGGCCTGGTACTCGGCGCGGTGCTCATTCACTCCCCTTATGTTGATACAGGCCCTGAATTTCTTGAAGACCTCCCGGCACATAACCTCGAAGCGTTTCCGGGTCTCGTCATTTTCGTTGGCTGCCTCCTTTGCCGCCGCGATAGCAGCATTCCGATCAAACCCGGTCATCATGATGATGTTGTCCAAGGAGGCCTCATGTCCGGCCAGGAAATCCCGGACCATAGCGATAGCTTCCTCCAGGTCGGCCAGCAGTTCTTCCTCCGGCCTTATGGGATCCTGGTCGCCGCCACCATTTCCGCCACCCCCCGGGTCGACGAAGGTTGCCAGGGCCTGGCGCAAATTCTTGAGGATGCCGCAATAATCAGCGATGAGGCCATTGTTCTTGCCCTCGTTCACCCGGTTGGCCCGGGCGACTGCCTGCATGAGCGTATGGGCCTTCAACGGTTTGTCCAGGTAAAGCGTGGCCAGGCTCGGGACGTCAAAACCGGTCAGCCACATGGCGCAGACGATGGCGATTCGAAACGGATGTTCTTCTGTCTTGAAGGCCTCATCCAGGCCCAGACGTTGCATGTTCCGGAATTGCGGCCTTTGTCGCATGGCTTCCGGTAGCTCCATCCCTTCCTTTATAAGCCTTCGGTGCGGGATAATGTCCAGGTCCCACTTGCGGAACTTATCGACTTCGCCCTGCTCCTCGCTGACCACGACCGCCATGCGGAGGCGGACGAACCACTCCTGATAGAGCAGCCGCGCCGCCTGCTCCAGCAACTGCATCCGCCGCCGGTTATTCTCGATTAGGTCGTCGTAAGCGGAGAGAATGGGTGAAGCGCCTCACTGATCTTATGGATCCCAATGGACTTAATATTATTGACTATATTAAGATCCACGACAAGTTTTTCAATATCGGGGAATGCTTGGAGCGGATCCATGCCCGGCTTGACCGAGGTATAGCCGTTGTCTTTTTCCAAAAAGATCCTGACGCCCCTAACCTCTTGGGCAAATCGTTTCCCGAACATCTAGCCAGGGTGGTTATGATGATTGATATCGACCGGAATACAGGACTGCGGTGCTTGCAATTCACCAAGGTTAAGTTCCCCACCCGGAAAGGCGGCAGGCTTGAGGGACGAAAGATCTGGTTCAACGTCAAAGACGGGGTCAGTCTGGATCGCACGTCGAAACCCGCCAAAGCCAAGAATCAGAAGGAAGGCGCGATGTCGAGCAATCGTGATTTCCGGTATCCGGACCAATCCCCGCAGCTGCAGGCAGAAGGTTGCAGTGTTGAGATTACTCGGGATCCAATGCAGCGGCATTAAACTCTTTGACCTTTCTATCTAATAGGAAAGGAGTTTACGCGCCGGAGAAATAATGTCGGGGCCGCCTGGCATACCGGTTTAACAGCCAATGGCATGGGCGGAATGAATTCTTCTTCCCGCCGATACGCTGAATCGTGGCGACGTGGTCACTACTGGCCTGGGCTACATAACATAGACGGAAGCGTCAGCTCCCGCACAGTGACCAGCGGCAACATAAACGGCACAGTGAGTACCGGTTGCGCTGGCAATTCCACTGCACGTAAGAACGAAAATCTGGCCCAGGTTTAAACGACTACACCAAACCCGGGGGTAACTATCTACCCGGCCGGAACCGAAGTTTTTAGGGCAAATTACTGCCCGTTACCCACAACGATCTACCAGGAGGATTTCATCGCATTGAATAGAACTGTGACCGTTGAAAGACGCATGTTGGACATCCAGGATCTCTCTGCCTACACGGGGCTCAGCCGCCAGACCATTTACAACAAGCTGTCGGCCGGGACTTTTCCCATCAAAACCAAGCGCATCGGGCGCCGGTTAAAGTGGGACCGGCGGGACGTGGACCGCTACCTGGACCAGCTCCCCACGATCAACTAACCCTCCACAACCAAATCATTGACAGCCGGGGCGGGAACTGGCATATCTGCTGGAAAGGAGGTGATGATTTTAGTTTAGCCAGTAATCCCGTCTCTGCTGTCTCCTTACCATAATTGAGGAGATGCATAATGAGTGTTTGCCAGAAGCGCAAAGATGCCCAGGGACGGAACATCGGTCCCTGGTTCATGAAATACCCCATTGGCCGGGATCCCTTGACCGGGAAGATCAAATACAAGAGCGAGAAGGTGGGGTACCAGAAGAAGTTGGCCGAGCGGGTCTGTCAAGATCTGGAGAAGGCCTTCGGTCCGATGCTAATTAAGGACATCAAGCCCGCAATGGTGGAGAAGTATCAAAGTCAGCGGCTGCAAGAACCGACTCGGTATGAAAATCCCAGATCCACCGCCAATGTTAACCGGACTATAGCCGTATTAAAGCGCATGTTTAACCTGGCCGTTCGAGAAGAACTTGCCGATAAAAACCCTTGCTGGAAGATCAAGATGTTGTCGGAGAACAACAGCAGGGATCGGATCTTATCAGTGGAGGAGTTGGAGTTACTGATGAAGCATCTGCCCCCGCATGCTGCCCAAGTCGTGCACTTTGCCTATCGCACGGGCACGCGTGCAGGTGAGATATTCAATCTAACCTGGGACAAGGTTGATTTTCCCCAAAAACTTGTGGGACTGGAGGCAGAGGATACCAAGACCTTGGAGCCACGGGTTGTCTTCCTTTGCGATCGGGCTTATGATATATTGAAAACCGTTGGCAAGATTAGATCCCTGGACCATAATCGGGTTTTTACGTATCGAGGACGGCCCCTCAAGAAGATCAAGAAGGCCTTCACAGGTGCCTGCCGGAAGGCAGGGATAGTCAACTTCCGGTTTCATGATCTACGCCATACCTTCAACACCAACATGCGAAAGGCAGGAGTCGATCAATCGGTGATCATGAAGCTTACGGGGCACAAGACCCCATCGATGTTCCAGCGGTACAATACAGTGGATGTCGACGATGCCAAAAGTGCATATCGCCGGTTGGAAGAATTCCTAAGTAAGGAGCAGGACCAGAATGCAGCCCGGACGAAAAAGTGCTCCCATGGTGCTCCCGGCGAAAGAAGTTAGGAAACCTAAAGCTTTAACTAGTTGATAATTCATGCGGAAGTGCGAGGTTCACTGGTGGGGCCCCCGGACTTCAAATCCGGTGTGCCGTCTGCTGAAGGCGGCAGGTGGGTTCGATTCCCATGCACTTCCGCCATAATTTTATTGACTATTTCTCTATAAACCCACCCAAAAACTGTGTCCGTAAACTGTCCATAAGTGTCTGCACGGCCAACACTTATCCCCAGACCGTCCCCGGGCTTCTTCTGGCGGCAAAAAAAGGTGGACTAAAAAAGGCATTGCGTTAAGAATATTCCTTGGAAGATTTATAGCAGTCGCTAAGAACTTTCGTTTATGCGCTTGCGTAGCACTCCAGAAGCCTTGAACACCAAAACCTTTCGAGCTTTCAGCATCAGAGCCTCCTTGGTCTGAGGATTCCTACCCCGCCGGGCAATCTTTTGCCTTAACGAAAATTTCCCATAACCGCTGATGAGCAGGTCTTCTCCATTGGCGAGGGTACCCTTCAGTATCTCGAAAAGCCGCTCCATTGCCTGTTGAGCCTCCTGTTTGGTCAAGCCCAACTGAGTTTGCAAGCGGGA
>CAYPDL010000184.1:0-5800 GCA_964409475.1 uncultured Desulfobacteraceae bacterium
TGCAACGGGGCGCAAAGATCCATCAAACGGAAACCATCGCGTCCATGTTCTCACTCTAAATAAGGAGGGGTTTATATGAAAGAGGCACCAAAACTGAACCTGAGAAAAAGCGTAGAACTGTTTGAAGAGGCAAAGGATCTGATTCCCGGCGGGGTCCTGGGGGCACGTAGGCCCGGTGACTTCATCATGGGAGAATATCCGATTTTTCTTGAATCCGGGAATGGTTGCAGGCTTATCGATGTTGACGGCAATGAATATATCGATTTTCTTTGCGGATACGGACCGATTATCCTGGGCTACAGGGAAGAAGAAGTCGATGATGCGGTCATGCGGCAGGTCAAAGAAAAGGGATTTTGCTTTACGCTGACCCAGCACTATCAGAACGATCTTGCGAAGAAGTTGAATGAACTTATCCCAAGTGCTGAGATGAGCGTCTTCTTGAAGACCGGTTCGGATGGGACGACAGCTGCCATTCGCATTGCGAGGGCCTATACGAACCGAATCAAGGTGATGCGATGCGGCTATCATGGATGGCATGACTGGTGCGTTGAGATGAAGGGGGGCATCCCTGCCAAGTTTTACGAGGATGTCTATGAGTTTCATTACAACGATCTCGATCAGATCGAAGACCTGATGAAAGAGCATGGGGACCAGACAGCGGCGATCATCATGACCCCGTTCGGGCACCCCCTTCATCAGAAGATGCAGACGCCCAAACCGGGGTTCCTGGAAGGGGTAAGGAGGCTTGCCGACCAGTACGGCGCGGTTCTTGTCTTTGATGAGGTGCGCACCTGCTTCAGGCTCAGGATGGGGGGGGCACAGGAGCTTTATGGCGTTACCCCTGACATGACGGTCCTTGGAAAAGGGATGGCAAACGGGTATGCCATCAGCGTTGTCGCCGGAAAGAAGGACGTCATGATGGTCGCGGCATCCAAGCTCTTTATCTCCTCCACCTTCTTTCCCAACAGCGACGGATACGTCGCTGCGCTCAAGACCATTGAAGTCCTGGAGCGCGATAACGTCATCGACAGCATCTGGAAAAAGGGCGACCACCTCCTTGCAGGAATCCAGAAGGTGATCGACAAACATCAAAACGCCGGCGCTGAACTGAGCGGAGTCTCGCCCATGTTTTTTGTGACCTTCACAAAGGGCGACCCAAATACGACGCGGGGCAGACGGACGGATTTTTATACCCAGATGATCCGAAAGGGCTTCTTCTTTACCCCGCATCATCACGCATACATCTGCTACAGGCATACGGAAGAAGACCTGGATAAGACGATTCAGGCCATGGATGAATCCATGGCGTATATCAGCGACAAATATAAAGGGTAGGGGGGAGTTATGAAGGACGATCTGAATATTGTCGGCAAACGGGTCGTGAGAAGCGACTCGCTTGCCAAGGTCACTGGCCGGGCGCATTATACCGCAGATCTGAAGTTCCCCAACATGCTCGCGGCAAAGGTCCTGAGGAGTCCATTTCCTCATGCCAGGATCCTCGGCATCGACCTGACGCGCGCCCTCAAGGTGCCGGGGGTCAAGGCCGCCATCAGCGGGTTCGATACCTACGGGGTCAAATGGGGCGTCTTTCGCTACACCCAGGATCATGACATGCTGCCGACCGACAAGGCGCGCTATGTCGGCGAAGACGTGGCTGCCGTCGCTGCAGTGGATGAAGAAACCGCCCTGGAGGCCCTTTCTTACATCAAGGTGGACTATGAACCGCTGCCTGCTGTCTTTGACCCCGAGGAGGCCATGCTGGAGGGAGCACCGCAGATCCACGATGCATACAAGAACAACATCAACGTCCATGTCCATATTGACGTGGGCGAAGTGGACAAGGCCATGAGCAAGGCGTTCCTTGTGAGGGAGGATACGTTCAAGGCGGCCGGAGAGGCCTATGCCATGATGGAGCCTTATGCGGTGGTTGCCTCCTATGCCAATGGCTATCTCGATCTGTGGATGCCCAACGCCGGCCCCCATGTCCGGGCCAAGGCACTGTCGAACCTCCTCAAGATGCCGCTGAACAAGGTGCGTGTCCGCCACATTAATTCCGGGGGCGCATTCGGCGGTCGTTCGGAGGTGTCGCCCGGCGATCTGGTTGCGTCGCTCCTGTCCATCAAGGCGGGCAAGCCGGTGAAGCTTGTCCTTTCCCGGGAAGAAAACGCCACGAGTACGCGACAGGTCCACGACATCATTGCTACGGTAAAGACGGGCATGAAAAAGGACGGCGCCATCGTGGCAAAGGATTACCGTGTCATCTATGACGGCGGGGCATACAGTTCGACCGGTCCCATCGCCACGTCCATTCCGTTCTATGTTTACGAGGAATGCTACCGCTTCCCCAATGTCCGCTATAACGGCTGCAGGGTGTTTACCAACAAAGGCATACGCGGCATGTACGGTTGTCACGGAAGGGCCTTTCTTGCCGGCAACGAGGCGCAGATGGATCTTATGGCCAGGGAACTGGGCATGGACCCCGTGGAAATACGCCTCAAAAACGGCCTCACATCGGGCGAGGTAACGGCGACGCAGTCCAAAATTACAAGCTGCGGCCTGGCAGAAACCATCACCACGGCATCGGAGCGGACAAACTTCAAAGCGAGATGGACCAAGACGCCAAAAGGAAAAGGGATCGGCATGGGCTGCATCGCCATCATGTGCGGTTTCCCCATGGGGTTCCGTTCAGGGTCCTCTTGTTATGTCAAGATGAATGACGATGGCCAGGCGACCATTGTGACCGGACTTGTCGATAATGGACAGGGAAACGAATCCATGGTCATTCAGGTCGCCTCGGAGGTCCTCGGGATCCCCATGCAGGATATCAACCTGATCAGTGCCGACACGGAAGCGACCAACCTCGATCCCGGCGCCTATTCACAGGCGGCCGCATTTGTGGGAGCGAATGCCGTGCGGATTGCCTGTGAAAATGCCCGGAAAAGGATCATTGCCATCGCCGCGGAAAAACTCGGGGTGCCAGCGGGAGACATCCATCTGAAAGACCGTATGGCCTTTTCCAACAAGACGCCCGACAAAAAGATGCCTATCAGATGGGTCGTGAGGGAGGCCTTTTTCCGCGGACAACCGATCGTTGCCACAGGGTCTTATTTCCCCAGTATTGATTTTGAGAGGGAATGGGTCTCGAGACCCTGGGGCCAGATGGCAGGTACCTTCTCGTTCGGTACTTCCGTGGCCGAGGTCCGCATCGATGCGCAGACCGGCAAGCTCACGGTCCCGCATTTTACGGCCTCGCACGATTGCGGCCGTCCCATCAATCCAATGGCGGTGGAAGGCCAGATGGAGGGCTCGATTCAGCAGGCGGGCATTGCGACGATCATGGAAGAAAACCTCTGGAACAGAGGCTTCCTGTTGAACCCCGATCTTCTGGAATATAAGGTGCCCCTTGCCTGCGACATGCCTGAGATCGAAACGATCATTGTCAGTTCCATTGACCCTGAAGGCCCCTTTGGCGCAAAGGAAGGTGGCCTTACGATCCGTATGAACGCCTACAGCGCCATTGCCTGCGCTGTGGCCAACGCCACGGGAACGCTCTTCAGTGAACTTCCGCTTACCCCTGACAGGGTCTTGAATATCTTAGAAAGAAAGAAGGGTGCCAAAAGATGATTTTGCCAAAATTCGATTACAAAAAGGCAGAGGATGTCGCTTCGGCGATCGCCCTTTATGAAGGCTGCAAAGGCCAGGCGCGTTATCTCGCCGGTGGGACCGACCTGGTCCCGCTGGTAAAGCTAAGGCTATCCACGCCTGCGGCCATCATCGATCTGAAGGGCATAGAGCAACTCAAAACCATTTCACGCCAGGGCGGCCGGCTGCTCATCGGCGCCAACGTCACGCTCTTTGAACTGAAGAACCATGCGATGGTGAAGGAATATTTTCCGGCCCTCTATGAATCGCTTGATGCGACCTCCTGCGAGACGCTCCAGATGCGGGGGACGATCGGAGGGAATATTCTCCAAAACACGCGATGCCTCCTCTACAACAAATCCCTTGAATGGAGAACGGCACGCGGTTTCTGTTACAAAATGGGAGGTGAAACCTGCAACGTGGTCCCCGATGCAGCGGCCTGTTTTTCAAACTATTGCAGCGACAACGCCCTGTCCCTTATATCCCTCTCGGCCGGTGTGAAGATCGCCGGTCCACAGGGAGAACGAAAGATAAGACTGGAGAAGATCTTCAGCAAAGATGGAAGGGACCCGTTCAAGCTGAAGCCCGGAGAGATTCTCACCGAGATCCAGGTCCCGTTAAAGCGCTCGACAGGGGCCTACGAAAAACTGAGGGTTCGGAACGCCATCGATTATCCCTTGCTGGGCGTGGCTGTTTCCATGAAGGACGGCAAGGGAAAAGTATGTGTCGGGGGCATTGGTCCGGCCCCCCTGGTCTATGATCTGAAAGACCTTTCCGGGGCTGGGCTGAAAGAGGTCGCCCAGAAGGCGCGTCAGGAGGCGAAGCCCGTATCCAACACAACGCTCTCGCCCAACTACCGCAAGAAGATGGTCAACGTGCTCACGCAAAGGGCGATCAAGAGGGCACTCAAGGAGGGGAAGTGATGAAGACAATAAAGGTCAGCTTTCGCGTCAATGATGAACAGGTCGCCTTTCAGGTAAAACCCTATGAGACCCTCCTCGAAACGCTCAGGGAAAGGCTCGACCTGATCGGGGCCAAGGAGGCCTGCGGCATGGGCGCCTGCGGGGCCTGCACGGTGATCGTTGACGGCATACCGCTCCGCTCCTGTCTGGTGCTCACCCCTGAAGTGAACGGCGCATCCATTACCACGGTCGAAGGACTTCAAAAGGATGGGAACCTCCATCCCCTTCAGGAGGCCTTTATGGAGAAAGGCGCGGTTCAGTGCGGTTTCTGTACGTCCGGGATGATCATGACGGCCAAGGCGCTTCTTGACAGGAATGAAGAGCCGACGAAAAAGGAGGTAATACAGACCATGTCCTCCAATATCTGCCGCTGCACCGGATACAAAAAGATTGTAGAGGCCGTTGAGGAGGCGGCATCGAAGCGGACATCGGCGGGATGACAGAAACTCGCCCTTATAAAGGGTAAACTTCGCTGCCCCCTTTTTTCTTAAGGGGGCAGGGGGGATGGCGAGTTCGACATCTTGCACGGTGGTTCATGACAACAAATCGAGATGCGACCTCATAACCCCTTGTCTATGGGAAGATGAGCGGTCCGAGCCTTTCCTCTACCTCTTTCAGCACTTGATCAGGCACGCTGTCAAAATGGGCCACGCCTCTTTTGCGCCAATCAATGCATTTCACGTGGTCGGCAAGGATCACACCCTTGACCTTATTCCCCCGGGGGATTTGGACCTCAAAGGGGTAACCTTTGGCCTGAAGTGTAATTGGAACCACGACGGCAAGGCCCACAATCCGGTTGTACTGGTCAGCCGAAAGAACGAGCGCAGGCCTTTGCCCGCCCTGCTCATGACCCATTACCGGATCGAAATTGACCATGATCACATCGCCTCTTTTGGGGGAAAAGGAATCCTGTCTCACCATATTTCGTCTCCAAGCGGATCTCCCCACCCTGTCTCGGGGTGAATATTATCCGAGTTTACGCCTGCAAGTAGCTCCCCAATCGAATATTTCCATCTTCGTTTCTGATGTTTGGGGGCGATAATGAGCTTGCCATCTTCGACCCTGAGATCAACAATCGCGTTTTCGGACAGCCGGAGTTCGGCCAAAAGCCCGGTCGGGATTCGAACCCCTATGCTGTTGCCCCATTTTCTGAGAATCGCTTCCATGTTCATGGCCTCCTGAAGGTTAAAAAGTAT
>CAYPDL010000185.1:0-5787 GCA_964409475.1 uncultured Desulfobacteraceae bacterium
AAGGATGCATACCATCTCCTTCAATCAAAGTCAAGGGTTATCTGTCGGAGTAGAACTAAGATGCGACAGACCTTTGAGCCATTTCCCTGAAACACCACCCGATTGTACAGTCCTCTCTCATCCCATCGATAGTGTGATCATTTTGTCCTTGACCCGCGAAAGGATTTTCTCTATAGTTTACGGTCGAAAAAGCAATCCCTTATCATTATCTTTTCATTTTTTTACCCAACTTCGCGATGAATCGTCCCCGTTTTCGGGCATGAAGCAACAAAGAAATGAGATTTTGGATTGCGAATTTCAACAAGCTCGAACAGCAACACGAAATCAAATGGTTAGAGATGTAGTGGTCTAAGGATTCATGAGATTGTTCAGTTGAAACACTATTAAGAGGGAGTCTCTATGATGGCAGACGAAAAACAAATCACTGGCAGTGAATCGACTCAGGAAAAAGGCTTGGGCATAGATACCGAAAGATACATGAACGATGTCCGGCTCGCCGAGGCCTTGCTCGAGAATGCAGAGCAGAACAGCGGCAAGCTCCGCAATGTAGACATCGTATTTGCCCTTCGGAATCTATTGAAAATGAAGTATTACCCGGTTGCGGTGAAGTATTTTTTCTCGGAAACGGAACTGGAAGACTTCAAAAAGAATGTGGACTACCAAGTGGCGTTTCGTCCCTACACCTTCTGTCATTTTGTCGCTGCATCCAGGCAGCGCGGAGATATCCTGCTTGGGACGCCCGACAAGTTAGGCTGTTCGAACGCCAAGTTTGTCATGGGATGGAAAGAACTGGACGATGCTGAAATAAAGAGCCATCTGAAATATACAAAGGACTGGGATCAGGCCGTACGATTCATCAGCACAAAAAAGCGACTTCCCCAAGGGTTGTTGGCCTTTGCAACCGCACCACTCCAAAAGTCCCCGTATGTGCCCGACGTCATTCACGGCATGAGCGATGTGCTGCAGTCATACCATCTTGGGAACGACTGGTGTGCTGCCCATAATACCCACCCTTTTTCCATGGTAATGACCATGAATTCATCGATCTGCCACGGGTGCGTGCAGTGCATGCAAACGAGACAGCCGAATATCACACCCATGTGCTCCAGCAGCAAGACCGCCGGCAAGACAGAACAGGGCGAAATCAACTGGATCTGGCCCGGGGACCAACTGGAACCTACCGTTCACTGGATGTTGGAAAGGACCGTGCGGGACGGCGGTGTATCCTTTCCACGCACAGGGGAAACCTACCCCGGCTTAGACATCTGCAAACTGTGCAGCTTTCTGGTCTTCAAGAAACCGAAGGAATTATGAGGCCCCGTACCTGAGATGGGACCGCAGGAAATCCCCCTAAGTCCCCCTTTGCCAAAAGGGGGACTTGAATGGATCCCCGACACCTCAGATCCCTTTGCCCTTGGGAGGTCTATTTGACCGGCTTCTTTTCCGCATAGGTTAAGACCATGCCGCCGTCAAACAGGAGATCGCCGCCCACCAGATATCGCCCGAAACGGGAAAACCCGAATAGAAACAGATTGGCCACCTCGATGGGAGACATCATCTCCTTGATGCGCGAGTCCCCCATCATGACGTCCCGGACCACCTCTTCCGGGGTGATGCCCCGCTGTTTGGCCTGGGCCGGTATCTGGTTCAGCGCCAGGGCCGTCTTGATGAAGCCGGTGCTCACGGTAAAGGAACGGATATCTCCGTCCCCCTCGGCCGAGATGGACTGGCTCAGGCCCCTCAGACCGAATTTCATGATATTGTAGGCGGCCTTGTTCAGGGTGCAGATGTGCCCGTGAATCGAGGCCATATTGCCGATGGCCCCGGTCCCGTCGCTGCTCCTTCTCATATGAGGAATGGTTAATTTGGAGAGATAAAAGGGCGCCCGGAGCATCAGCCGATGCATGAAGTCGTATTTTTCCATGGGGAAGTTGTCGATGGAATCGATGTGCTGGACCCCGGCGATATTTACCAGGTATTTGATGGTCCCTGCCTTGGCCGCCTCGGCCACGGCACGCTCGATATCCTCATCCTTCGTGAGATCGGCCTTGACAAAGATCATCTTCCCTCCCATCTCACGGACCATTTCGACGGTCTTTTGTGCTTCTTCTTCATTGACGTCCAGACCAACGGCAGTCAGACCATTGGCCGCGGCCGCCACCGCCGTCGCCCGCCCGATCCCCATCGCAGCGCCGGTGACGATGCAGACATTGTCCCGATTGAAGTTGGCGTCCTGAAGAATCAGTATCTCTTCGCGGGTTATTTTAGGTTCCGTAATATCCATGGCTGCACCTCTTTTCTTGAAGAGTTGATGATAACTCCGGCCGTATCGGGTCTGGCTGCGGTTTTACTGCTATCGCCCTGTTGTGTCAAGAAGAAATCATATTCCTCGTTCCAACGGTCCGCCCTGCCCAACCCCTCTTTTCAATCGCAAATCAACAATCGACAATTGATACCCCCTATGGAGCCTCCCATTCCACCATATCACGGATGTCATCCCAGCTCCCTACAGACAGAAACGGATGCGCCTGCCGATTCCAGGGCTGATCAAATACAATCGGCGTCACCGGGCTTTGCTGAATGAGATAGCAGGTCTCCAGGCGATCCTCCACGAAATACCGAATCCCATGTTTCAAAAGGACGGGGAGCTTGTCCTCGTGTGTTCCTGTGGCCTCGAGGCGGATAGGGGCCCCGTCCTCGATCTGCAGTGTCTGCCGGACCCAGTCCATGATGGCCTTCCGGTTGGTCCTTGCCGTTACAAGGCAGAGCGGCCCGAAACCGGAAAGACGCCGCAGCACATCCACTGCCCCATGAACCGGAGCAATCCCGAGCCCTAAAGGGTCTTCCAGTATTTGTTCAATGATGGCATCGCTCGTTTCATCATCAATATCGATCACCTTCCTGAAGTCATAATCGGTAATGGCCTCGTACTCGATCTCCACCCCATATGATTCACGGGCCGCTTTGACAAACGCCCTGAAGGTATCGGCAATGACGCCGTCAATGTCAAAGGCCAGCTCGGCCGGCCGTATCTTGCGTTCTTCTGTTCTCATGTGATATATCCCGTTATCGGTTATGATAAAGAGGTCGTCAACCTCAAGGGCCGGATGATACCCTCTATCATTTCATCAAACAAGCTTTTTCGGTATGCTATTACAAGGTGGACAGGCTTGATCCATTTGGGCTATCATACAAAACGGGTTATGAAGCGGCTGAATAAAAACAGCGGCATCTGGTTAAAATGCTTATAAATTCTTCGTGTCTTTGCGTCTTCGTGTGAGAATTTTTTTGTAATGGATAATCTCGTCTGCATATTCTGCGGCGGCGCCGCAACGATTGTCGGCCGCTGAATGAATGCCAGGGTGATTTGCATGGATTGCAACATGACAACCGGGCTCGATGCGTATCAAGACCAGATAGATGAGTGGAAGGAAAACTGCTGCGACTTGGAGTTCAAACCAATCACAAAAGGAGATAACTATGGAATATGAATATGCTTTTGAAATGGCCGCATCCAATGTCCGCTTTGGTTTAGGGGCCACACGCGAAGTTGGTATGGATTTGGCGGAACTGGGCGCTAAACGGGTCATGGTCCTCACGGATCCCAGGCTAAGGAAAACGCCCATCGTAGACAACGTCCTCACATCCCTTAAAGAACAGAATATCGTCCATTCGGTATTTGATCAGGTGAGAGTTGAGCCTACAGACCGATCCATGATGGAGGCTATCGATTTTGCCAAGTCAGAACCTTTTGATGGCTTTGTGGCAGTGGGCGGCGGGTCCACCATTGACACCGCTAAAACGGCAAATCTCTATTCGACCTACCCCCCGGAAGACTTCCTGGATTACGTTAATCTCCCGATTGGGAAGGGTCTTCCCGTACCGGGTGCACTCAAACCCTTGTTTGCTATCCCGACCACCGCGGGGACGGGGAGCGAAACCACCGGCGTCGCCATATTTGATCTGGAAAAAATGCGCGCCAAGACCGGGATTGCCCATCGTCGGTTGAAACCCACGCTGGGAATCATCGATCCGGAAAACACGGCCACACTTCCCCCCATGGTAGCCGCTGCTACCGGCTTGGATGTGCTCACCCACGCGGTGGAGTCTTATACAGCGCTTCCCTTTAACAAGAGACCGCGGCCCGAACACCCTATTTTGCGGCCCGCATACCAGGGATCAAATCCCATCAGTGATATCTGGGCTCTGGAAGCCATGCGAATGGTGGCAAAATACCTGATTCGAGAGGTTGAAAATCCTGGTGATGTGGAAGCCCGGAGCATGATGGGCCTGGCTGCCTCTTTTGCAGGCGTGGGCTTCGGGAATGCCGGCGTGACATTGCCCCACGGGATGTCCTATCCGGTCTCAGGCATGGTAAAAAAATATATCGCCGAGGGCTATCCACAGGGCCATCCCCTGGTTCCCCATGGCATAGCTGTCGTCCTGAATGCTCCGGCCGCGTTTCGCTTTACGGGTCCTGGGTGTCCGGAAAGACATCTTCGGGCTGCCGAGGCATTGGGTGCCGATATCTCAGGCGCAAAGGCAGAGGATGCAGGTCACATAGTGGCAGATAGAATTATTGATTTCATGAAACGGCTTGACATACCCAACGGTCTTGCCGCTATCGGCTACACCGTGGACGATATACCGAGACTGGTGGAGGGCACCCTCCCCCAGCACCGCGTCATCAAGCTGGCCCCCCGTCCAGTGGGCGCTGAAGACCTGGAAAAGATCTTCAAAGACGCGATGCGCTATTGGTAAGAGAGCGGGAATACAGGCCGCTCTTCATGGCGTTGGGCTTCAGGTTCCGGATTTCGGGTGTCAGACTGTAGGTTGGGTAGAGCGGAGCGAAACCTCTCCGAGCTGGGGGCTAACGGCACGCCGCGTTTGATTTGGTTATCGATCCTCGCCTTCAGGTTTGTAGTGACGCCGTCAGGCGTTTTACCCCAGACCCCATGCCTTGACGGGCACACTACAAAAGGGGATTGAACCTATGGCTGCATCAATGGTCATGGGTTAAAGTTTCTGTCTGACCTGCCCGCCAATGCCTGGCTATGGCAGGCGGGTCTGATCGGCTTTTGGCCGGTCAGAGGCAACACTCACAAAAAAACCAGGCCTCATGGCCTGGTTTTTTTATCTGTTATAGATTGACCGGCAGCCCTTTGTCCCTCAGATATTCCTTCACCTCGCTGATGGTGAACGTGCGGAAATGAAACACAGAGGCGGCCAGAAGAATCTGTGCACCCCCTGAAACCACTGCCTCATAGAAATGCTCCAGGGTCCCGGCGCCCCCGGAAGCGACCACCGGGAGATCAACGGCATCGGAAATCGCCTTTGTAAATTCCAGATCATAGCCGGCCAGGGTGCCGTCACCATCCATGCTGGTGGGCAGGATCACCCCCGCGCCGAGTTTCTGGCATCGCTTTGCCCACTCGATGGCGTCTTTCTCTACAGGGAGGGTCCCGCCCGCGACCACCAGTTCAAACCCGGATGGCATGCCCTTGTTTCTCCTGGCATCCACCGCTATGGTGATCCGATCCTTCCCGAACTTGTCTGCCGCCTCGGCAATCAGCTCGGGCCGCTTCACCGCAGCGCTGTTCATGGAAACCTTGGCGGCCCCGGCCTCAAGAACATCCGCAATGTCCTCTAACCCGGCAATCCCCCCGCCCACGGTCAGAGGGATACGGATCACCGAGGCAACGTTTCTCACCCACTCCAGCCGTGTCTTCCTATTCTCGAGGGTCGCCGCGATATCGAGCATGGCCAGTTCATCCGCCCCCTCCTGCT
>CAYPDL010000186.1:0-3862 GCA_964409475.1 uncultured Desulfobacteraceae bacterium
TTAACTGATAACGGAGAACCCGCTCCCATTTACATCTCCGGGGCGACAGGCACCCTGTTATGATCATTTACATAATCATTCTCACAACGGTCTACCTGGCAGTGACCCTGTTTTTCACCTACGTGGTCCTCCAGGTCCCTCGACAACCGGTGCAGGACCCGCCTGACTGGGGTCGGGTCACGGATACCCGGATCCCTGCGGCGGATAGCGGCGAGTTGGAAGTCTGGCGGATCGACCCCCAATGCCCGTCACGCGGCATTGTGGTCCTGGCCCACGGGTGGAGCCGCAATCGGGATCGCATGGTCAAAAGGGCCAGGCTCTTCGGAGAGATGGGATTTACCACCATCATCCACAGCGCACGGGATCATGGGCAGTCCAGCCGTCATCATTTCATGAATGCGGTCAAGTTTGCCGAGGATATCGAGGCCGTATTGAATTGGGTGGGTGAACCGGTCCTCCTGTACGGCCATTCGGCCGGGGCCGCAGGGGCTGTCATTGCCGCCAGCCGGAATCCCGGGAAGGTAACGGTTCTCTTTTTAGAAGGGTGCTATGCCCGCACCAAAGAGGCCCTGCGCAGCCTCTACCGAAACCACAATCTGATGTTCGGCACCCTGTTCGGACCCATGATCGTCTTGTGGATGGACATCTTTTACAGGTTCAGGATGGACCAGGTAAGCCCGGCCCGCCTGGCCCCCCGGCTGGATATCCCCGTCCTGATCATTCACGGCCAAAAGGATGCCAATTTTCCCCTCCATCATGCCTGGCGACTCAGGGACAGCTTCCCGGCCGGCAGGGCCGTCCTCTTTGTGGCCAAGGGCGCGGATCACAGCTCCAGCAGCCTCACCCCCGAATATCCCGACGCCGTTCGGGCCTTTGTAACCCGGTATCTGTGAGGGAAAAAATGGAAAATCCAGACTTGAAAAACCTGAGTTCTTCTAAACTCAAGGAGGGTATGCGATGTGAAAACCTGGAACCCGAAACTGTGTGCTGGAGAAATATGTGAACACCCCGTGCCAAATTTCCAGTTTCAATTTTGCACTTCCTATTTCAGTTCATCCGACTTGTAATCGATCAGTTCCGTCAAAACCCCGTTCAGTTTCTTGGGATGGATAAAGGCAAATTCGCAGTTCCTGAACGGCCTGGCCACCTCGCCCCTTGAATCCGGGATAAAGGGATAGCCTTTTGCCTTGAGTTCATCCACCGCCTTGCGCGTGTTGTCCACACCAAAACTGATAAGCATCATGCCCTCGCCGTTTTTGTCGATGTACCTGGCCACATCTCCATTCGGGGTCGTGGATTCCATCAGTTCAAAACCGACCTCGCCGACCCAGTACCGGGCCACATTGATCTTTTCCCGATCGTCCACATAGGCGTCATCCGGTCCTGACTTGCCCAGCAGGGGTTCCCAGATCTTCTTAGCCGCCTCCAGGTCCCTGACGGCAATACAAATATGATCGATCTTATTGAGCTTCATGATAACCCCCTTTTAAGTGAAAAATGTTGGTGCATTATTGCCCAAGCCGGTCCAAAAAGCAAGGAAACTTGGCGACTTTGTATCATTACAGCAGGCTACTCGCCGAGCGAGCGTCTCCTCCGCACCACGCTGAAACACGTTGGTGAACGAATATTCAGGATTGGTGAAGCCTAAACGCACAGGTCGAGACTTTTCGTGAACATGATCGCCTTTTTCTTGACAAAATAAAATGGAATATTTTATTGTAGATTAGCTTGTGCGACCTGGCAATGGAAATCCGCCTCTTTTTGCATCCAGTTTAAGGGCCTTTTCAGGTGGTTTTGATGAAGAATCAATCAGCGTTGGAGGGCAACCAATGAAAGACAAACCTGCCACGGAATATGCCCTGATGGGTGTATTGATGTCAGGCCCTAAGCACGGCTATGAAATCCTCCAGTTGCTGGAAACAGGGTTGGGGCCGGCCTGGAGCGTCAGTACGAGCCAGCTCTATGTGCTCCTCAAACGACTGGAAAAGGATGGATTGGTAAGCTCGACCCTGCAAACCCAGGATACACGCCCATCCAAGCGGGTCTTTTCCCTCATGCCGACGACAGAAAAGAAATTCTTGAACTGGTTGAAAAGTCCTACCGATCACGTACGGGACCTGCGCATTGAATTTCTGGCCAAGCTCTTCTTCTTTCGCAATCTGGGACTTCAGGGGGGCAATGCCCTGGTGGATGCCGAGATTGCCCTGTTGGAACAGGTGAAAGAAGGTCTCACGGCTAAAAGACGGGCCGAAACGGACGACTACAACCGGCTGGTTTACGGTTTCAGGATTTCCACGCTCACGGGATGGCTCAACTGGTTGAAGGAGGATGCCGTTTCATTTGTCAAATGAGCGTTACGTTCCAGCTGACGGGATTTCCGCTTCCCTGCAACCAGTAACAAGAAACAAGGAACCAGTCCCGCTGAAGACGGGATTTCCGCTTCGCTGCAAGAAGTAACAAGTAACGAGTAACCAGCAACCAGTAACGAGTAACGAGTCCAAAATAAGGTAGGTAAATCATGGATGATTTTTATGAACAATTGAAAAAAAGCGCCTTTGACTTGTGGAAAGAGGAAGGGCTTCTCTCGGAAAGGATAGAGATCCGGGCCCGGGCACTCAGCGCGACGGAGGCCATCGGCAATCCGGAACATCAGGATTTTCCCATTCAAAAGGGAAAAGAAAAACTCATGCAGGCCACGTTCATGGATGCCGGCGGCCAGGCCTTTACGGACATGTACGGCGATTACGAGGGAACACTTGAAGAGGTCCTGAATCTGTCCATGGAGAATAACCACCAGCGGGCCGTGTTCGTGGCCTCGCTCAATGCGGTGCTTCGGCATCTACGCAGGATCGAGGGATCTATCCACTGTAGGGACGAGGAACCCGTCACATGCGGAAAGGCCCTGGTCCCTTACCTGAAAGATCGCTACAGCGGCGCCAGGATTACGCAGGTGGGATTTCAGCCGCGGATGGTGGAGAACCTGGCCGCCGAATATCCCCTGAGGGTTCTGGATATGGACCCCGACAACATCGGCACCCGGAAGTTCGGCGTGACCATTGAACACGCTGACAATACGGAAGACGCCGTTAATTGGGCCGACCTGCTGCTGATCACGGGGACCACCCTGGCCAACGGCACGATCACGCCGCTTTTGGGGAAAAAGCCGATGATTTTTTACGGCACCACCGTTGCGGGCGCCGCCCACCTGATGGGGTGGGAACGGTTCTGCCCGTGCAGCCATTAACTATAGGATTTGTGATTGTCGATTTGTGATTGCCGATTGAATAACGGTTTGAAAACAAGGGGACGCATACCCGGAACCCCAAGAGCTTTTTCTTGAAGGCTATATTACCATGGTCAAACGATTATCCTTTATCCGTCAGATGTTCCTGGCTTCAGGCACCGTGCTCGCCTTGACTTTCGGCTGGTCCGCGACGGGGCTCTCAGCGGACCTGCTCCTTTTTGCCGGGGCCGGTCTCCGTCAACCCACGGACCAGTTGATCGAAACATTTCAAAAGGAGACCGGACATACGGTACGCGTCACCTATGCAGGCAGCGGTCAGCTCATGTCATCCATCCTGGCATCGGGTCAGGGAGACCTGTTCATGCCCGGTTCGTTGTTTTATATAGAAAAACTGGAGAAGATGGGGCGCATCGATTCTTTCAAAAAGATGGCGGCCCATACCGCCGTGATAGGCGTCAATATTCACAAGGGGAATCTCATCCGCTCTTTAGACGATCTGGCCCTCCCCGGACTCCGTCTGGCCCTGGGAGACCCAAAGGCCATGGCGCTCGGCCGCACGGCCCTGACCATCCTATCCCATTCGCCCTTGAAAGATGTGATCCTCAAAAATGTGGTGGT
>CAYPDL010000186.1:3962-5718 GCA_964409475.1 uncultured Desulfobacteraceae bacterium
TTTCTGCCCCTGGCTGCAGGCAACGGTCAAAAAGGAAACCCATGAATCGTGTATTCCTGCTCCCTCTGGTGGTGCTTTCTCTTTTCACGGCCGGTGTACTGTCTGCCCTTTTTTTCCGCCTGTCTCCCGGGGAAATTATCGCGGCCCTGGCATCGGAAGAGACCCGTTTCGCCCTGCGCCTCAGTTTGATGACCTCCATCGCCTCCACGTTTCTGTCGTTAATCCTGGGCGTGCCTACCGGCTATTTCCTGGCCCGGACCGACTTTCCCGGAAAGGTGATATTGGATACGTTCTTAGACATTCCTCTGGTGATTACCCCGCTGATTGCCGGGGTGGGGCTCCTCTTCCTGTTTGGGCAGAATATGCTGGGCGCCCGCCTGGGAGAATGGGGCATCCACATCCTGTTTACCCCCTGGGGCGCAGTTCTGGCCCAGACATTCGTGGCGGCCCCCATTGTCATGCGGAGCAGCCGGGCGGCCTTTGAACGGCTGGGACCCCGGTATGAATGGGCCGCTGCCACCCTGGGCCTGCGGCCTTCGCAGGTTTTTTTTCAGATCAGCCTGCCATTGGCCCGGCAGGGGATCATGGCAGGCACTGTCCTGGGCTGGACCCGGGCCATGGGCGAATTCGGGGCCACACTCATGGTGGCAGGCGCCATACGTTTCAAGACCGAAACCCTTCCCACCGCAGTATACCTGAATATCTCCAGCGGTGAACTGGGCACGGCCCTTTCCTGCGCCTGGGTCCTCATGGCCACGGGATTCGTGCTTCTGCTGGCGCTTCGGTGGATTGGACAACCGCCGCGGCCAGAAACTTTACCTTCCCGGTAGACGCCATGGCTGAGATTGCCCTGCAGAATGTTCGAAACCACATCATCAAAGGGATCTCTATGGATATCCGGGACGGAGAACTCCTTGTCCTTGTTGGGCCGTCAGGCGCGGGCAAAACCACCCTGCTCAACATGGTGGCGGGTCTCATTCCCCATGACGGTCGAATTCTGGTGGACGGAGAGCGCGTGGACAATCTTCCTCCTTCCAAACGCAATGTCGGATACCTGTTTCAGGACCTGCTGCTGTTCCCTCATATGTCCGTGAAAAAGAACATTCTGATCGCCCTCAAAAGGCTCCCCATCAACAACTCGGAAAAAAATGAGCGAATCTCCAGCATGCTGGGCCTCTTTCACCTGACGTCTCTGGGAGATCGGCTGCCCGGGGAATTGAGCGGCGGTGAGAAACAGCGGGTAGCCCTGGCCAGGGCGCTGGTTTCTTCCCCGAAGGTTCTGCTTCTGGACGAGCCTTTCAGCAGTCTTGATTTTCGAACCGCCCGTTACCTGCGTCTTGAACTCAAGCGGATTCAATCACAGCTCGGGACCACCATGCTGTTTGTCACCCACAACCTGGAAGAGGCCCAGGATCTGGGCGATCGCATGGGCGTCATGACCGGGGGCAGCCTCGAACAGGTGGGCGACGTTCAGGAAATCATGCTTCAGGGAAAATCCTCTGAATGCGGTTTTCTGGAAAGGCCCAATGTACTCTCCTGCACCTATCAGGAGAGTCTGGGAAACGGCCTGGTTCATGTGCGCTGGGCTGGTCAGAGCGTGTTTGTTCCGGAGGACGGCGGAAAATCCTTTAACAGGGTGGCCATTCATCCCAGACATGTCTATGTTTCCCCGTATCCGCCCCCAGGTCCCCAGGTAAACCGATTTCGAGGCCGCATCAAGGCAATCAGACAGGTGGGGGGCATCGCCCATGTGGAA
>CAYPDL010000187.1:0-5649 GCA_964409475.1 uncultured Desulfobacteraceae bacterium
TGTTGCCAATCCAGTTGATTCCTTATTTTCAGTACACGGTCAGTGCTGTCATCGGGACGCTGCTTATGGGTTTTCGAAGCTGGCAGATGGGTCAAAAGGGTTTCTATGGTGCAACAGAGTCGGTGCATCCGGATAGCGACATGACCCCGTATCTGGTTTTCTGCTGGCTGGCAGTGGTTGTACGGGGACTTCGGCGTGGGCATGCCGCGTTGAAGCGATTCTACGATCTGAGCTGTGTGCGCAGCATCGAAGGAACTGGGCTGTGGGAGGAGGTGGCAGGCTATTTTCTGGCTTTCGGCTGGAAGCCGGAGGTGCGCTGGGGGCCGCTGCTGATGACCCTGTTACGCCGATACAGCCGTGTCACGACCCAGTTTCTCTTTGGTACCGCTTCCCAGCAGCGGAACTCGATCCGTCACTGAGCTTTCCCCAATGGGGTGTTTCCTGCAGCCATTGACACCCCCTAAACTGCCCTCTTTACCCTCAATCTATCTGTTGTTTTCTCCTTAAACTCTTTTTTTACACTGATCGCTTTGTGCCCGGCATTGCCGAGCCCTGTTTTTGGAAGCTTTTGTACAGAGCATTGCTAACAGTAGCATTTTCAATGGGTTATCCTTGGGCCGTCTACCGCGATTTTTGCTTTTCATTTACACCACAAACCAAAAACAAGGAGGAAACGCCCATGAAAGAAGACATCCGAGAAAAAATCGCCCTGAAACGCTACAAAATCATCAGCCCTGTGCTGGCCGAACCCAAAAGGGTCCAGAATGACTACTTCCGAAAACAGGCCCAACGCGAGCACGACTTCCCCCGTTATGGCTTACGCAAGTTCAGTGTCTCCACCATGAAGGCCTGGTTAAGAAAGTACCGTAAAAATGGTTTTGAAGCCCTCAAACCCAAGAGCCGCAGAGACAGTGGCAGACCCAGACGGCTTGACCAGCAAACCCTTAAGGCTATCGAGGTCAAATGCAAGGCCTATCCCTACTGGACAGTGCAGAAGCTCTACGAAAACCTCCGGGACCAGGACCTGTTGGGTGAACCCCCTGTCCACTACAACACCCTTCTTCGACTGGTCAAAGAGTATGGGTGGTTGGCGGTCAAGGCCCGCACAGATGTGAGAAAAGCCTATGAGGTGGACAATGTAAACGACCTCTGGGTCTGTGACTTCATGCACGGCCCAAAGGTCCGCACCTCCAATCGATCCATCAAGGCCATCCTCTGTGCCATCATCGATGACCACTCCCGCATGGTGGTGGGGCATGCCTTCAGCGCATCGGAGACTATCGGCTCCCTTACCCTCGTCCTCAAGGAGGCCTTCCTGGGCTACGGAATCCCCAAAAGACTTTATGTGGACAACGGCCCCAGCTTCTCCTCAGAGTTGCTCTTACGGAGCTGTGCCCTGGCCGGCATATCCCTTACCCACTCCAAGCCATACGACAGCCCCTCCCGTGGGAAAATTGAACGCTTTTTCAGAACTGTCCGAGATCGTTTCCTCTCCGGGGTCCAAGAGGATATCAGCCTCGAAGAACTCAACGAGGCCTTCTGGTTGTGGCTCCAGGAGGACTACCACCATAAACTGCATACCGGCATCGGGCAAAGGCCTGTGGATCGCTACAGTTCCTCCGTCGACAGAGTGCCCATCCGAAGACTCTCCAAAGCGGAGTTGGATGAGATCTTCCTCATCCGCTATGAACGCGTGGTCAATAACGATGCCACCATCAGCTTCAAAGGTTGCCTCTATGAGGTACCCACGGCCTATATCCGACATAGAATCGAGATCCGACACCCCGTCGACGACCCCCAAGACCTTTACCTCTATGACAGTGATGTGCGGGTGGGAAGAATCAAACTGGTGGATAAAAAGGAAAACGCCCGTACTTTCCGCCCCCAGAAGGTCCCCACCAATCTCTCCTTTCACAAAAGGAGGGTTCAGCCATGAAGGATCTACTGGCCTGGTTCGGACTCAAACGCTTTCCTTTTGACAAGAACATCAAACCTTCCGATGCCATGGATACCGAGCCCCTTAAAGAATGCCTGGCACGACTTGAATATATCAAACGTCGGGGCGGCATCCTGCTGCTTACCGGTGATCCCGGGGTAGGTAAGACGTTGGTCTTAAGAAGGTATGTACAAAGCCTCAATGAAAACCTGTTCAAAACTTACTACACACCCCTTTCTACACTCAGCCGTTCCGATATCCTCTATCATTTAAACCGCATGCTCGGACTCCCCCACAGGTTATCTAAAAGCGCTGTATACTCCCAAATCCAAAAAACCCTTTTGGAATCCAAAGAGCAACTGGGAAAAACAGTCCTGCTCATCATCGATGAGGCCCATCTCCTGCAGACCGGCCCCTTAGAGGAGCTTCGGCTCCTCACCAACTTCAAAATGGACTCTTATGACCCCTTTATCCTCGTGCTCTCAGGCCAGTCCGATCTGAGAAGAGTCATGGAGTTTGCTGTCATGGAGCCTTTCAACCAGAGAATCGCCATCAGATACCATATGCCTGCACTCAGTCCTGATCAGAGTAAACTTTATGTCACCCACCACCTCAAACTGGCAGGGGCAAAAGAGCCCATCCTTGATGAAAAAGCCCTTGAAGCCGTCCATGAGATCAGCTTCGGTATCCCTAGAAAAATCGGTGCCGTAACCGAGCAGGCCCTCACATACGCTATGTTCGATCAAAAACGAACCGTCACACCCGAGATCGTGCTCAAAGTAAAGAGCCTACAAGGATAGAAAAAAATACCATCACCCTTTTTTATGGAGAAAGAATATGAACAATGAAGACGAAATCCAGACCGCATGGACCATATGGCATCTTATGGCAAGACTTAACGAACTAATATGGAATCGATATGAAAATGAATTTATCGAACAATACCTGGAATTAGAGGAAGAAAAACATTGGCAGAGTCAATCAGATAAAGATCCTCTATGGAACACAGAATGAAAAACCCTAAAAAACATCTCAGACCGGGATAATTACCCTCTCATTCCCGGTCCGAATACCTTCATCGGTTACTTCATATTAAAACGACTATGACCACAGACTCCTTCACCCGTGCCGAAATAGAGCAGATTGTTATCATGGAAAGACTCCATCTCTATAATCGGAGCGTCCCTTGCGGAGCGCAAGCCATCCGTAATAGACTACAGCAGGAAGGGATCTGTCCATTACCTTCCTTGAGCACCATCAATCGTATCCTTCGTCGCCATGGACTAACTCATGGGCGTACAGGTCATTATCCATAGCATCCCCGGTTATTTTATCTCAATGAAAAACGCCAATAAACAGAATAGCCTTTTGTTAAAAGCCCCTCTTAAACACTCTCTTACGGTCAGAATAAAACCTTAAATCACACTGAGAATAATGTTGTAATCAACACCAGGCAGCTCTAATCACTTTCGAGGTCCTCCAACAACTCCTTTATGCCACCGCTTTTGACAGACCCCTTCTTAAGATTCATCTTAGCTTCCTCAGCCCTCTGCGCAAGCCTTTCTCTCTTTAACTCAATTCCCTGTTTTCTTATTATCTCCGCAACGTATTCTTTATCTGCAGAAGGCAGCTGGCCAAATTCCTTAATCACTTCATTAACACTGAGGTAATTTAATAAGTCAAACTTCCTGAAATCCTACCGATTTTCAACCCACGATTTTTAATTTCAACCCATAATCTCGTCAAATATCCAGTCAAATTCCACCTGTAATTTTTTTTTCAATCTCATGCATTTTTTTCTGGCGTCGGCGATTCCTATCTGATATACAATTGCAATGTTGCCCATCACCGTCAGAAAAAGGACCATCAACAAGGCCGACCTTGAGGCGATCCAGACCACTGTCAGGGAGTATTGGGATAAAGGCCGCACTCAAATCTCAGAAATCCTCTGCAGGAAATGGAATTGGGTGCAGCCAAACGGCCGTCTCAAAGACATGGCCTGTAGAGAGATCTTATTAACCCTGAAACGCAAGGGCCTCATTACCCTTCCTCCCAGATTCAATAGCGCCAATAATGATAAGCGTAATAGAGCCATCCCTATCGTTGAAACTGATCAAACACCTCTACAAGATAAGCTCTCTAACTTCCCTCCTGTTAAACTCAAAATGGTTCGCAATACCAAACTCGAGCCCCTTTATAACAGCCTCGTTCAACAGCACCATTACCTGGGTTATCGTCAAATTGTAGGAAACCATCTCAAATACATCGCCTTTATAGATGATAGACCCGTAGCTTGCTTAGGGTGGGGATCAGCCGCCTGGTCCGTCAAATCCCGCGAGTCTTTGATCGGATGGGACAAAGCTACTAAGGAAAATAACCTCCATTTCGTGGCCAATAATACCCGATTCCTCATTCTACCCTGGGTATCTGTCAAATATCTTGCTTCCAAAATCCTGGCCCTTAACACCAAGAAAATCTCCCATGACTGGATTCATACTTACAATCATCCCATACACTTACTCGAAACCTTCGTGGAAAAGCAACGTTTACCCGGCCTTTCATAATACCTGACATAGCGAACTCCCTTTAATCATTAAATAAATACATTTGTCTTTCTGATCTGTTACCTTTGACACCCAGTCGTCCTGTTTGATGCAGTGTATTTATCATTTCTCTAATGTTATCTGAGTCTAAGTCTGACTTTTTTATCTCCCACGGCGCCCAAGATACTATCTGATTTTTTTCCAATATTTCATTCGCCACCAAATGCTTTATTGTTGTTTTGCTGACATCGAGATATGTCGCTGACTGGCCCAGAGTTAAAATTTCAGGATCCATGAGTGTACGGATATGGCCGGCAATGGAATATTTACCTCGAATTGTTCTCACTCGAGATTCGTTCCATCTTTTTCCTGTTGCCGTTTTGCGTCCCAGCTTGTTAAGCACGCGAGCGATTGCATCATCACCATAACGAAACGCCATCTCTCGAATAATCTCCAAGTCTTCCAGTGACGTTTTTTGCCCCACACCGGAGACTGGTTTGGGCATCTCAAACTCGGTATGGCATCCTCCTTTCCAGTGGATAATAAAATTTAGCATCTGATTCTCTTCATCAAAATGGACAATTACTTCCTCTATTATCGTTCGAATAATTTTTTTCCGTAGTGAATTGGAAAAGTGTTGATTTTCCCATGCTTCTGAGAATCTTTCTCCAAAGGCTAAAATTTTCTCCTTTTCTTTATCTGAAATACAATGCCTTTCATGTTCAATAGTTCTTAAGTGGTTTTTCGCATCTTCTAATTCTTTGAGCTTTCCATTCCATCTTCTCTCTAATTCAGCTGCTACCAATCGATTACGTGGGTCTACTTCATTGTATTGCTCAAATGCGCGACTGGCTTCATACTCCAATTGTTTAATCTTTTGTTCAAATACTTTTACCTTATCCCCATCTTTGCTTGACAATATTTTTTCGGCTTGAATACTGGCCTTCATGCCATATGAGGAGAGCACTCTTAATAGTTCTTCAGTAAATTTTTTGTCTATTGTACTACCGCCAAATGCCAGACAATACTTACCTCCTGATTCATAATCTCCTCTGCATATGTATCTGGCTGCAGTTCCACTTTTGCCATAATAGGCAACGTAGAGCTTTCTACCACATCTCCCACAGCGAAGTATGCCACTTAATAATCCTTGTCCATTTCTTGCAGCCC
>CAYPDL010000188.1:0-5603 GCA_964409475.1 uncultured Desulfobacteraceae bacterium
AAATATTGAAACTGGATGTTCGATGTGGGTTCTGGATGCTGGATACTCGATACGGGATACTGGATATTCGATACGGGATGATAAGCTGATGGCTGAAAAGCTGGTAATCTGTCCAACTAAACAGCTTAGAAGCTCAACAGCCTTGTGCCTTATCGCGCCTTACGCCTTCCTACAACAGCCTGTCTTTTCCCATCTCTTTGAGTCGCTCCACAATTTCGCGAATATCCTGAGACCGGTCCATATCCGCCACAAGCAGGGCATCGGTCGTATCCACAACCAGGGCGTTTTTCAGCCCCAGGCAGGCCACCAGTCGGCCGCTGCGGCTGGACACATAACTTTTTTCACATGAAACCAGGAGGGTTTCGCCGTCGGATACGTTTTTCAGCTCATCGGCATCAGGGCTTCTCAGTTCATACAGAGACGCCCACGAGCCCACATCGCTCCATCCGCATTCAGAGGGGACCACAACCACATCTTCCCGGGTATGTTCCATGATGCCATAATCGAATGAGATGCCTGCCAGGTTTCCATAGACATCTTTCAATTCGGCCTCAAATCGATCGCTGCCCAGGACGGCCGAAAGTCTTTCCAATCCCTCGTAAAGATCAGGGAGTTGCCTCTCGGTCTCCCTTAAAATAGTCTCCGGCCTGGCGACAAAAATGCCGCCATTCCAGTAGTACTCGCCGCTCATGAGGTAGCCCCTCGCGGTTTCGAGATCAGGCTTTTCGACGAATCCGGATACCCTGTAGGCTGTTACCCCCCCAGCATTCACCCGTTCTGCATCTTTTCTGATGTACCCGTACCCGGTCTCAGGCCGGTTCGGAACAATCCCCAGGGTCACGATCCCCCCCCGGTCGGCAATCTCTCCGGCGGCCCGGAGATCTTCCAGGAAGCGCGAAGGATCTCCGATATAGTGGTCGGCAGGCAGAAAGGCCACCGCCCCGGTACACCCGAGGTGCCTGGCATAGATGGCGCCCAGTCCGATGCAGGGGGCCGTATTCCGCCCCACAGGCTCGGCCATTATATGGACGTCCCGGCCCTCAAAGAGATCTGTTGCCTCCTTCAGGTGTTCTGTGCCCAGGACAAGGATCATCTCGTGATCACGAACCAGAGGATGGAGCCGGTTGCAGCTCTCCACCACCATCGGCCCTCTGCCCGTAATATTCAGAAACTGCTTCGGTCTCTGCCGCCGGCTCGCCGGCCAGAAGCGCGTCCCGGAACCCCCGCACATGATGACGGCAAACATGCTCTCCTCCTGGTCACTCACGTCCGGTAATCCGCATTGATGGTGACATACTCATGGGTCAGGTCGCAGGTGAGGATACTGTCGTGATGTCCCCCCTGGTGAAGATCAATGGTGAGGGTGAACTCTTTTCCGGTCATGATGTCTGAGGCCTGTTTTTCCACCTCAGGGCCTTTTCCGAGACCCCGGGCAACGATCCGGACCTGGTCGATCCATATATCCACCCGTTCCTCTATCATATCGATATCCGACCGGCCCAGGGCCGCCATGATCCTCCCCCAGTTTGGGTCCTGGCCGTAGATGGCGGTCTTGACGAGGCTTGAATTGGCCACGGTCCTGGCGGCCCTCAGGGCGTCTGAAGGAGAGGCCGCATTCTTGACCTCGATGCGGACCAGCTTGGTAGCGCCCTCCCCATCCTGAACAATCATCCGCGCCAGGTCCCCCATGACCTGGCGCAACCCCTGGGAAAAAAGATCAAAATCCTCTTCCGAAAGGGACCCGTTCCCTGCGAGACCATTGGCCAGGATCAGGGCCGTATCGTTGGTACTGGTATCCCCGTCCACGGTGATCCGGTTGAATGTGTCACCCGTGGAGGAGACAAGCGCCCTTCTCAGATCCCGGGGTTCGATGCTGATGTCGGTCAAGAGAAAGCAGAGCATGGTGGCCATCTGGGGCATGATCATGCCTGCCCCCTTGGCGATGCCGACGATGCAATACGGTCTCCCCCCTGCCTGGCCATCAAAACGGCTCATCTTGGGGAAGGAATCGGTGGTCATGATGGCCCGCGCTGTCAGCGGGATGCCCTTTGAAGAGAGATTCCCTGCCAGGACCGGCACAGCCTTTTCCACCCGGTCCATATTGAGAGGCTGACCGATAACCCCGGTTGACGCAACAAGCACCTCTCCGGAATTGATGCCCAATGCCTCGGCTACGAGTTCTGCCGTCGTGAACGCATCGTCGAGGCCCCTGGCCCCGGTGCATGCATTGGCATTCCCCGCATTGACAATGATGGCCCGGGCCTTTCCCTTTGAAAGGTGCCGCTCAGAGAGGATAACCGGAGCGGCCCGGACCTTGTTGGTGGTAAATACCCCGGCGGCCGCGGCCTCGGTTTCCGACACAATCAGACCCACATCGAGGGCATTCCCCTTCTTGAGCCCTGCAACCGCCGCCGACGCCTTAAACCCCGGCACCCTGTATGTTTCATTCTCCATGGGAACCTCTGGATTGATGATTGTTGATTGTTGATTGTTGACTGCTCAGGTCACACGTTGCGGGCTACCGAACAAGCCGTATGGAGTTTGAGCTGTTAAGCTGTTGAGCTGTTGATTATCAACTTACCAACTTATCTAGCTTACCAGCTTATCAACCACCATCCAGAACTCACTTGCCCGCCCCACAGCACCTCTTGTATTTCTTGCCGCTCCCGCAGGGGCAGGGGTCGTTCCGCCCGACCTTTTTCTCGCTGCGCCGAATCGTGACCGGACCCGCGCCCTCATCTCCATGACTCAGGTTCAAGGCCCTTTTTTTCGGCCTGGGCACCTGTTCAGGTCTCTGTCTCACAATCTGCACCCTGAAGAGCATGCTGAGGGTCTCTTCCCGGATTTGATCCATCAGCTCCCCGAACAGGGCAAACCCTTCTTTCTGGTACTCCTTGAGCGGATCGAGCTGCCCGTATCCCCTAAGCCCGACACCCTCTTTCATATGATCCATGGCCTGCAAATGGGCCACCCACTTATCGTCGATGATCTGGAGGATGATATAGCGTTCAAGTTGCTCCAACTCCTCCTTTCCAAAGAGCTTTTCCCTCTCCTGATAGACAGATCTGACCTGGTCCCGGATCATATCGGGCAGATCATCCGCCTTGAGCGCATCGAAGGCCTCTTGCCCGATATCCTCGGGGCCTACCTTCAACTGGAAACCGAACAACCGGGAGACAATACCCTTGAGTTCCTTGATATTCCAGTCCTCGGGGTAGCTTTCGGGATCGATCCACTGACCCACCAGCCCATCTACCTTCTCATCGATCATACCCTGGATGATCTCGCCGATCCGATGCCCCTCCAGGATATCTTTTCTCAGGGAATAGATGATCTCCCGGTGTTTGTTCATCACATCATCATACTCGAGAAGGTGCTTCCGCATGTCAAAATTATGGGCCTCCACCTTTTTCTGAGCGTTTTCAATGCCGCGGGAGATCAGGCTGTGTTCAATCGGCTCGCCCTCTTCCATTCCCAGTCGCTCCATGATGGAAGAGATCCTGTCAGAGCCGAAGATTCTGAGGAGATCATCTTCGAGGGAAAGATAGAAACGGGAGGTGCCGGGATCTCCCTGTCTCCCTGAGCGGCCCCTGAGCTGGTTGTCCACCCGCCGGCTCTCGTGCCGTTCGGTCCCCAGGATATGAAGCCCGCCCAACTCGCGAACACCCTCCCCCAGGACGATATCGGTCCCCCTTCCGGCCATATTGGTGGAAATGGTCACGGTCTTCTTCTGACCTGCATTTGCGATAATCTCGGCCTCTTTCTGGTGATGTTTGGCATTCAGCACGGAATGAGGAACATCAGCCCGCTTGAGCATCTTGCTCAGCATCTCGGATTTCTCCACGGAGATAGTGCCCACCAGGACCGGCTGCCCCTTTTCATAAAGCGCCCGGATCTCGTCCGCAACGGCCTTGAATTTCTCCCGCTCGGTCTTGTAGATTGAATCCGGAAAATCGATACGTACCATCTCCATATTGGTCGGGATGACCACTACGTCCAACTTGTAGATATTGTTGAACTCAGCCGCCTCGGTATCGGCCGTACCGGTCATCCCGGCCAGTTTTTCATACATGCGGAAAAAGTTCTGAAAGGTCACTGTCGCCAGGGTCTGGTTTTCCCCCGCGACCTTGACGCCCTCCTTGGCCTCCACGGCCTGGTGCAGACCATCGCTCCAGCGCCGACCCGGCATGAGCCGGCCGGTAAATTCATCGACGATCATGATTTCACCATCTTTGATGACGTAATGCACATCCTTTTCAAACAGCCAGTATGCCTTGATCAGCTGCTGCGTGGCGTGGATCAGTTCGGACGTCTTCATGTACTGCTCTTCAAGCACTCTCAGGCGATCGTCCTTATCTGCCTTGCTCAATTGCTGATCATCCCGGACATTGTGACTTTCATCGTCCAGGTCAGGGATCATAAACCCGCCCAGCCCGCCCTTTGACAGCAGGTCAATCCCCTTTTCAGTCAGTTCCACTGCATTGCTTCGCTCGTCGATGGTACAGTAAAGGTCCTGGTCCAGGTCAGGCAGCATCTTTTGGGATCTCAGCATGCTCTCAGTCCTGTCGATCTGCTTTTTCAGCGCCTGGTTCTTGGCGACGATATCCAGAAATACGGGGTTTTTGGGATCACCCCTTTTGATCTGAAGGAGGATTTCGATCGTCTTCTCTCCTGCTTCCCCCGCATCGAGAGACTGGCGCACGTCATTCAGAAGGGAACGTATGATAGCGCTCTGCTTCTTCCTCAGATTGATGACCAGGGGCTTAACCTCCTCATAGATCTTATTTTCACTGTGTTCTACCGGCCCGCTGATGATCAAGGGGGTCCGGGCCTCATCAATCAGGATGCTGTCCACCTCATCCACAATGGCATAATGAAATCCCCTCTGAACAAAATCCGCATAATCAAACTTCATGTTGTCACGGAGGTAATCGAACCCGAATTCATTATTGGTTCCATAGGTGATATCGCAGGCATAGGCCGTTTTCCGTTCCCTGTCATCCATGCCGTGGACAACCACCCCCACTGAAAGCCCCAGGGCCTTGTAGATGGCCCCCATCCACTCTGCATCCCGCTGGGCCAGGTAATCATTGACGGTCACCAGATGGGCGCCTTTTCCTGTCAGGGCATTGAGGTAGAGGGGAAGCGTCGCAGCCAGGGTCTTGCCCTCGCCGGTCTTCATCTCGGCGATCTTGCCCTGGTGCAGCACCATCCCGCCGATGAGCTGCACATCAAAGTGTCGCATGCCCAGGGTCCGTACAGAGGCCTCTCTTACAGCGGCAAATGCCTCAAAAAGGATATCGTCCAGGTCCTCCCCCCGCGAAAGCCGCTCCTTGAATTCGGCTGTTTTTGCAGGAAACTGTTCGTCGGATAGTGCCTGAAAATCCGGCTCCAGTTGGTTGATCTGATCCACCACGGGGGCCATTTTTTTGAGCTCCCGTTCATTTTTACTGCCGAAGATATTTTTTATGATTTTTCCAAGCATTATCATCTCGTAAAAAGTCGAAAAGCTGCGTTCTTAAATTTGATGTAACTCTTTAGCCTCGTGTAGAAGGCGGGCAACATGACCGGGCCGGTGGGGGTCTCTTTCCCAAAGGACGCAA
>CAYPDL010000189.1:0-5528 GCA_964409475.1 uncultured Desulfobacteraceae bacterium
AAGATTTTCCACTTTTTACAAGGCGGTAACCAATAAGGCTCAAATCTTACCGCAAGTTATAGAGAAACTACAGAAATAAGAATCTAAATCCCTCAATTCCACAATCCCTAAATCCCAGTATTCCAGCATTTTAAATCCCCCAAGCCCCTATATCTTGAAACTCTCCGACATGCCCGCATACTGCTTTCTGAGTTTGGGCTTTTCTATCTTTCCGGTGGGATTTCTGGGAACGTCTCCAAAGATGATCTTGCGCGGTCGCTTGTATCGAGGCAATCCTTCACAGAACTCGACGACATCCTGTTCGGTCAGTGAGGCACCCGGCTTGACCTTGATCACCGCGGCGACGATCTCTCCCAATCGCTCGTCAGGGATCCCGATGACGGCCGCGTCCTGAACCTGTCGGTTTTCCATGAAGAACTCCTCGATCTCCACCGGGAAGATATTCTCGCCGCCCGTAATGATGATGTCCTTCTTACGGTCCACCAGCCAGATGAAGCCGTCTTCATCCACCCGGGCCATATCGCCCGTGTGGAGCCAGCCGTCAACGAGGGTGCTCTTTGTAGCCTCCGGGTTTTTGTAATACTCCTTCATCACGCCGGGACCTTTTACGGCAAGCTCGCCCGGTTCGCCCTTGGCAACCTCCCCGCCGTCAAGGTCCATGATTTTGTACTCCCAGTCAAATCCAGGGACGCCGATGGCGCCGACCTTGTGGAGGTTCTCCATCCCTAAATGAACGCATCCGGGACCGGTTGTCTCGCTCAAGCCGTAATTGGTGTCATACGCATGATTCGGGAAGACCTTTTTCCAGTTTTTGATGAGACTCGGGGGCACGGGCTGGGCCCCGATATGCATCAATCGCCACTGATCCAGTTTGTAGTCGCTGAGATTGACATCCCCGTTTTCAATGGCGATCAGAATGTCCTGGGCCCAGGGCACAAGGAGCCAGACAATGGTTGTCTGCTCCTCGCTCACCGCCTCGAGAATCCATTCAGGTTTGACCCCCTTCAAAATCACCCCCTTCGCTCCGACAATGAAGTTCCCGAACCAATGCATCTTGGCCCCGGTATGATAGAGGGGGGGGATGCAGAGAAAATTGTCGTAATGGGTCTGGTTGTGATGCCGGTTTTCGACCACACAGGCAGCTTCGAGGTTCCGGTGGGTCAGGAGGATCGGCTTGGGGGTTCCGGTGGTGCCTGAGGTAAAATAGAGCGCTGCATTGTCGAGGAGATCGATCGGAATATCGGGGTTGTCGGGGGCGCCGGTCTGTAGAAAGGCATCCAACGATACGGCATACGTCGGCCGGACCTCTTCCGGGCCTACAAAGACAAAGTCGTGGATGGTCCCAAGGCCTTCTTTAATGGCGTCGAGCCGCTCCACAAACTCTTCCCCGAATATTAAGGCCTTTGCCTCTGCGATATCTGCACAATATCGGATATCGTCGGCCGAGAAGCGGAAATTGAGGGGCACAGCCCAGGCGCCGGTCCTCAATATGCCGAAATAGGCGGGAAGCCATTCAAGGCAGTTCATCATCAGGTGAATGACCTTGTCCCCCTTTCGGATGCCCTTTTTGATGAGGGCATTGCTGATCCGGTTGGCCATCTCATCGAATTGATTCCAGGTGATGGCCACCCGTCTCTGCCTGGCAGGCTCCCTTTCAATTAGGGCGACTTCATCTCTATACATCCTGGCATTTCTGGCCAAAATCTCCGTGATAATCATGAGGTTCCCTCCTGAAAAGCTATATTTCAGCTACAAAATAACTATAAAAAAGGCCTTCAGGACTGTCAAGAAAAAACACCAATCCCATTCCGGGCATGAATCAGAATCAGCCGTTGCAACAAGCAAAAATGCAAAAAAGAGAAAACCTCAGCGTGGCGCATCGATGACCGGGGTCCTGCGCAGGCCTCAAGAAGGAAGGGGGCGTTCTGCGCCGTATCGCAGATAAAGAATTTAGAGGCGGGCCTTGGCCATCGGCAAAAAGGGAGATGTGTTATATTCCTGAACGAATTTTTTTAAAATGTCATGTGCCTTGTCAGGCTGATTATCCAGCCTGTAGATACGCTCCAGGCTTAACATGGCTGTCTCTCTGAATGGATTGGCCGGGTCTTCCACAAGGGGCGTCAGGATTGAAATGGCCCTTTTCAGCTCTCCTTTGGCTTCATGACACGAGGCCAGGGCTATTAAGGTCAGGTCTTCATACTCCTTATGGCCCGAGATTTCTTCTGTAAACCGGTTATAGTAGCGGATGGCCTCATCATATTCCTTTTGGGTAAATTTGATATGGCCCACCTGCGGCAGGGCCAGACGGGCCGCCTTCGACATTCCATATTCGTCGATCACCTGCTCAAACAAGCCTTCCGCCTCTTTAAGGTCAACATTTTCAGGTATGGCAGCCGCTTCAGATTTTGCATCGGGGGTAGAGGCATCTGTCAAGGCAACATAGGCGAGATTGTAGGCCTCCTGGCCTTTCTTGTTGGTATGACGCATGTAGCCGTACACGGAAAGATAGCCCACAAGGATAACGGCCATAGCGATCCCGACGATCTTCAATTCACGCATGTGGTCGCCGAAAAAGGTGGCGGCCCTGCTGGACAAGGTCAGAAATTCATCCGGCCCTTTTAGCAGTTCTTTTCTGCTGAGTTTTTTGTTTGCCACGTAATACGACCTCCTGTTTAGAAATATTGAAATAGCAGAAGACGCAAATCCCGTCAAGGCAAAAAGAGGACTTGTCTTTTAGTTGGGAAAACAGAATAATTGTTTGATACTGGATACTGGTTTTCCAAGTTTGAAGTGACGAGTTTGAAGTGCGTAAAGTTGAAAGAGGAAAAATTCCGATTTTAACTTTTAACTCCACACTTCACACTCCACACTCTACACTTATTTCCCTTGCGCCTTGTGCCTACGGAGGTCCATTGCCCTGGTTAGACAGTTTTCTCAATTTTCTTGATTCGCTTCCCAATGCCCTCCTCTACATTCTGTTGGGGGTCAGCGCATTTGTGGAAAACGTCTTCCCGCCCATACCGGGAGATACCATTACCGCCTTTGGGGCCTTTCTGGTGGGCGCCCGGAGGCTCTCTTTCCTGGGGGTTTATCTGGCGACCACATCAGGGAGCCTGCTCGGCTTCATGTTTCTCTTCTGGATCGGGGGCCTCCTGGGCCGGAGGTTTTTTATTGAGCGCGATTACCGGTTTTTCAGGGCGCACGACATTATTCGGGCCGAAGAATGGTTTAAAAAATACGGCTATCTTCTCATATTGCTGAATCGATTCCTTCCCGGAATCCGCTCGGTCATATCCCTTGCCGGAGGGATATCCCAACTGAGGGTCCTCAGGGTTGCCCTGCTGGCCCTGATCAGCGCCGCCGTATGGAACCTTATCTGGATTTTACTCGGGTATTCCATCGGGACCAACTGGGAGACCGTTAAAGAGAGAATGGCACACATCCTGCTGAATTACAACATCGCCATCCTGGTGGTGTTGGGCATCGTGATCGCTATTTTGTTGTTGAAAATGATGAAAAAGAGGCGTTCCCTCAAGGGATGACCGGCTGGCTTCGGTCTCTGGTCCTCACCGGGTCTCCTTCGCAATCCACTCCAAGAAGGCCGGGTTTCCATCTATAATCGGGAGGCTCACGATGCAGGGGCATTCATAGCTGTGCATCGATTTAACCTTGTCGATTAACTCGGGGACCAGAGATTCAACGGTCTTGGCTATAAGGATGACCTCCCTGTCGTCCTGAACCTCCCCATTCCACCAATAGAGGGAATTCATGTTGTCAATGATGTTGGCACATGCTGCCAATCGATTCGATACCAGCCCTTTTGCGATAGCCCTGGCCTCATCCATACTCCCTGCGGTGATGTAAATAAGGTTGGCTTTCATCAATTCCCTCCTGTCGTATCCAAGGTAAGTAGGCGTTCACAACTACCGGTTTTCCCGCTTATAAGCGGGAAATCTTTGAACCCGCGAACGGCGCCACAAAATGTTTGATCTAAGCCAGATAGTATGATATGGACATGCCATGCGGACTTTGTAACTTTTTTCTCAAGGTTACTGAATTTATTGGATGAGTGCAAACTTTTCAGCAAAGGAGATTCAAGATGACAGCAAAATTAATCAAAGGAACTGACATCCGGGAACAAATCCTCAAGGAAATCGAAGCGGAAGTCAAGCAGATCAAGGAAAAACATGGCGTTGTTCCGGGTCTGGTGACTATTCTGGTGGGCGCGAATCCCGCCTCCATATCCTATGTCACGCTCAAGGTCCAGACCGCCAACCAGTTGGGATTCAAAGAGATTCAAGATAATCAACCTGAAGATATCTCTGAAGAAGCACTCCTCGCCCTGATCGATAAGTATAACAAGGATGATTCAATCCACGGAATCCTGGTACAGTTGCCGCTTCCAAAGCAGATCAACGAGAAAAAGGTCCTCAATGCTATCGATCCGGACAAGGACGTGGATGGTTTCCATCCGGTAAATGTGGGGAGGCTGATGATCGGGGGCTCTGAGATCAAATTTCCGCCCTGTACGCCCGCAGGCATCCAGGAGATGATCGTACGATCCGGGGTGGAGACCAGCGGCGCCGAGGTGGTGGTCGTCGGCCGTTCCAATATTGTGGGCAAGCCCATTGCCAACATGATGCTCCAGAAAGGCCCGGGCGCCAATTCTACCGTCACCATCGTTCACACCCGGACCAAGGACCTGGCCTACCACTGCAAGCGGGCCGATATCCTGATTGTTGCGGCCGGTGTTCCAGGGCTTGTAAAGCCTGAGTGGATCAAACCGGGCGCCTGTGTCATTGATGTAGGCGTCAACCGGGTAGGAGAGAAAGTCAGCGAAAAGACTGGCAAAAAAATAGCCATACTGAGAGGGGACGTGGACTTCGATGCGGCCAAGGAGATTGCCGGCTATATCACTCCGGTTCCAGGCGGCGTGGGCCCCATGACCATTACCATGCTCATGAAAAACACCCTCAAATCCCTCAAATTCAGTCTCGGGATCGCCTAAGCGAGATAGAGGAGGGACCGAACCACGGGGTTCGATCCCTCCCTGACATGCGGATGGGTGAAAAAACCGGTTTTATCCCTGTTCTCTGGAAAATTTTCCTGCGATAGCGGAACCGGAAAAAATTCCTACAACGACCACCATGCCCAGCACCGCCAGCCAGGACCCGAACCAATCCCATATAAGGCCGCCCAATACAAAGGCGGGGATAATCGATACAATTCCGATGCCGATCCTTCTGAAAAGGTCCATGTGAGGCCTCCTAAAATTTCAGATGTGCCAGGGCGCAATCCCTCTCCTGCCTTAAAAAACAGGTGCCCGTAATTAAGAATGCACTATAAATACAAGCGCCCTGGAGGTCAAGAAATTAATGCGCGAATATGGGCTTGATTTTGCGCCGCTAAATGACTAAACTCTCGACTGCTGTATCTGCCGGATCAAGACATCGGGGCGTGGCGCAGCCTGGTAGCGCACCTGCTTTGGGAGCAGGGTGTCGGAGGTTCAAATCCTCTCGCCCCGACCA
>CAYPDL010000190.1:0-5421 GCA_964409475.1 uncultured Desulfobacteraceae bacterium
TTCCTCTCATTGTTCCCCGTTCCGAGCTCCGCGTTCCGCGTTCATTCTTCACTTATTAATCCCTCAATCTCTGAATTCCTAAATTCCTAAATCCGTTCCCAAATTTCAAGACTGTCTCGACCCGTATGATCGGCCCTTCCAGGTCGACCCCTTCCCCTGCCAGAAAAGGGCGGCCGATGTCCAGGTCATGGCAAGATAACACGTCGCGATCACGGGAAGGAGGAGCGCCCACCCGATTGACAGGTTGTAAAACCTCAACATCGGCAGGTAGCTCAGGACCATGGCCGCCAGGGCGCAACCGGAAATACTCTTCGACAGTGTCGATGGGATGAACATCCCTGCAACCGGAAGCCAGAATACGATGATCATCGTGACGGTGCACAAAAAGAGGAGGAGCGTTGAATACCGAAGCTGATGGAAGGCAGTTCTCGCCACCATGTCCCAGATGTCCCTGAGATCCTCATAGGCCCTCAGGCTCAACACCGAGTGAGAAAGCCCGATCCAGGTCCTGCCTCCGGCGCCTTTGATCTGTTTTGCCAGGGCGCAGTCATCGATAAGTTCATTGCGCACGGTCCCGAAACCGCCTGACGTTGTCAGGGCCCCCGTCTTCAGGAGGATGCATCCCCCGGCGGCCGCAGCCACCCATGGGAACGTGGAATTGGAAAGACGGAACGGATAGAGCATCTTAAAAAAATAGATGAAGGCCGGCATGAACAATCTCTCCCAGAATCCGGCCATATGGAGGGCCGCCATCAAGGAAATTAATTGGAGGTCATCTTCCTGCATCTTCCTTCGAAGCGCCCAAAGGATCCCCGGCTTGAGCTTTATATCTGCATCCAACAGGAGGAGCAAGTCGGTATGGACATGCCGAAATCCCTGTTCAAGGGCCCAGAGTTTGCCGCTCCAGCCCTCAGGAGGGAGTTCTCCCGGAATGATGCGAAGACGTTTCATATCAGCGGATTCAGCGGCAAGGGCGGTCCCGTCTGTTGACCGGTCGTCCACCAGGATGACGGGGATATGCTCACCCTGGGCCTTGACCCCTGCCAGTGTTGTTTTGATGACACCGGCCTCATTTCTGGCAGGGATGAGGACCGTTATGTTGATCAGGTCCTCCCCGGTCAGATCCGTGGGAGCATCCAATGCCTCGGACGTGGCCCACGGGCGCCACGGCAGGAGGAGTATAATCGCCCAGGCACAGGCCCCGGCGATGGCCAGGCAGGTTAGGTTCATGCTCGTTGCTCGTTACTGGTTGCTGGTTGCTGAATACTGGCTGATAAGCTCATAAGCTGATAAGCTGATGGCTGACTTTGGATCTCAACAGCTCAACAGCTTAACCTGCCCACCCCCCTCACACCCCACGCCCCATTTTAAGATACGTCTCCCCCTCGTCCTGTTTCCCTCGCTTGATGCAGCCCATTCCGTAGATCCGACACTTCCAAGAAAGTTCCTCCAGGGCTGCCTCTCGCTGCCTCCTGTTGAGACGTCCGCTCTCCATGAGCTTCAGGAGGACCTGGATCCTGAACCGGTCCATCCCCCTGTAACGGGAGGAGAGTTGATCAGGATGTCCCCCCTCTTTCACGATCAGACGATCCTCGATCAGGTAGACCGGATGGCGGCAGGCAATCCTAAGCCAGAGATCATAGTCTTCGCACACAGGGAGGTCTTCATCAAAAGGCCCCACTTCTTCCATAAGGGAGCGTCGAAGCATCACCGCCGACGGACTGACGAGACAGAGCCGCAGCGATGGCTCAAAGACATCTCCCGACGGTTTCAGATGCCGCTTTTTAGGATTGGCATATCGTCCGTTTCTGATCCAAATCTCCTGGGTCTGGCAGATGACGGCCCCGGGATGGCTCCTGAAAAAAGCCATCTGCACCGCCAGTTTTTGAGGCAGCCAGTAGTCATCCGAATCGAGAAACGCGATCCATGGGGCATCGGATTCCCTGATCCCCCTGTTCCTGGCAACAGAGACACCACGATTAGAAGGCAGGGCGATATAGCGGAGCCTCCGGCCGAACTGCCTCAGGAGATCTTCTGTATTGTCTTCTGATCCGTCATCCACCACGATGATCTCATAATCCATATAGGTCTGGTAGAGGACGGATGCGACTGCCCTGGCCGTCTTCATGGCCCTGTTGAACGTGGGGATGATCACGCTCACCGACGTCATCGCCAGCTCTGCCAGATCAGGGCCAGGAGCCCGGTGAGGAGAAAGTTGGTCTCGACGAGCGCCTCGAGGGTGATCCCGGGGCAGAGCCACTGCCTTTCATAGGCCAAGAGCGAGGACCAGAGAGTACAAAGGGGAATGAGCATGATATAGCAGAACAGACCGGCAATGCCGAGGGCCGGACTGACAAGGAGAACGAAGGCAGTGATCAGAAAAATAATCCTGAGAAGCATCAGGGTGCGTCTTTCACCCAAGATAATCGGCAGCGTTTCCGTACCTACCATGAGATCCCCCTGGACCTGCAGGAGGCTGAAAAAAATGGCCCTGGCATAACTCCATGTAAATACGACCATCCCCGTCATGATGGCGGCAGGCACATCCACCCCTCTGGTATCGAGCGCCGGCAGGAGGCTGATCACCGCTACCCAGGCGAGGGCCTCGGAGAGGCTCCTGGATCCGGGGATGTCTTTGATCTTGCTGTAGCGATACCTGTCGCCGATCCGATCCGGAACCAGGGGGATGCTGTAAATGATGCCCAGGGCGCTGAGCCCGGTCAGGGCCAGGAAGGTGATAACGCCGACCCTGCAAGAAAGCGCCAATGCCATGGCCAGGGCAGTAATGCCTGCTATATTCAGGAGGACCTTGTGCGTTTTCAGAAAGGAGGCCCTGTCCGGCTCATTGTAGGCGCTGGCGCCCTTATCCAGAAAGCGATTGAATACGTGCATGGCAAAGATATAGAGAAATGCCAGTGCGGGAAAGGGTGAAACAGGATCTCTTCCTGCCATGATGGCAGCGGCATACGCTAAAGAAAAGGCCCCTGACGCAACAAGGAGATTGCTCAACACCATGAACCTGAAGGCCTGTTTCAGCCAGCGGGTCAGGAACGTCTCCCGACGATCACGGATCGCCTCAATCTCCTGCAATACATTTCTTATCATCCAGTGGGGGGTGGACGCCCCAGCGGTCAGGCCGATGACGCTCATCCTGGAGAGTTTATCCTTATCCAGGTCCTGCTCAGTTTGCACATGAAAGGTCGGGAGGGATTCCTCCTCGGATATCCGGGCGAGTCGCTGGGTATTGGCACTGTGATATCCGCCGACCACCACCACGGCATCCACCTGGCCTTTAAAGGTCCTCACCTCCTGCTGCCTCTCGTGCGTCGCATCACAGATGGTATCAAATACCAGGAGGTCGGGGAATCTTCTTTTCAAGGCCTCAATAATCCTGTTAAATTTCTCTTCGTTCTGAGTGGTCTGGGCAACTACAAAGGGCCGGTCGACCAGGGGGAGGCCGGCCACGTCTGTCTCCTCCTGGATCACGTGGGCCGGGCTTTTGCTGTAACCCATCAGACCGATCACCTCGGCGTGGTTCTGGTCGCCCACAATGATCGCCGAATGACCCTTATTGGAATAATGGCGGATGATCTGCTGCACCCGGGTGACCTTGGGACACGTGGCATCGATCACCTTGAGCCCTGTCCGTTCAAGCAACTCGCGTTCTCGCGGCGGAATGCCATGAGCCCTTATGATGATCCGGCCTGATGTAAGTTCCCTGACGTCATCGGTTGCCTTCACCCCTTTTGCTTCCAGTATATCCAGGACCTGCTGATTGTGGATCAGGGGCCCGAAGGTAAAGAGAGGGCCTTCCTTCTTGTTCGCCTCCGCCATGACGATCTCCATGGCACGGCGGACGCCCATGCAGAATCCTGCTGTCTTTGCCAGTACGACCTTCATGTCCCGCTTTGTTCCTCGGCAGAGGTTGGGTATGCGATGGGATCCGTCCTCGATATCGGAATCCCGGATGATGTTATCAGTAAGGAGAAATAGGCCTCCATTGCGGCCATCATTGTATCCAAATCATGAACGCCTGTAAAGGCGGCCCGAAACCGGCTGCTGTATGGGAGGCCTTTTGTATACCAGAGCAGGAGCCCCCGCATGACCTTTGCGGCCCTTTCTTCGCCCATGAGATCGACCAACAGGCTGAAATGTCCTAAGATAATCTCCCTCCGCTCCCATAGTTCAGGGGGGCGAGGGTTCAACCCCTTGTCCAGGTCCAGGATCTGCCTGAAAATCCAGGGATTGCCAATGGCGCCCCGGCCGATCATGACGCCATCGCATCCTGTTTGTCGCATCATGTCAAGGGCACGTGATGGCGAACAGACATCGCCATTGCCAATGGCCGGAATTCCGATCTTGGATTTGACTTGCGAGATGATGTCCCAATCGGCGTTTCCTGAAAACCGCTGGGTCACGAACCTGGGGTGAATGGTGATGGCATCGGCGCCACAATCCTCAACGATCCTGGCAATATCGCATGCAATAGGCTGATCCGGCGACCATCCGGCCCTAATCTTTACGGTCAGGGGAACAGGGCAGACCGCGCGGACGGCCGACACAATATCTCTCACACGATCGGGCGAACGGAGAAGGGCGCCGCCCGAACCCGTCTTGACCACCTTGCGTGCAGGGCAGCCCATGTTGATGTCCACCAGATCGGCCCCCGCGTCCACAACCATCCGGCCGGCCTCAGCCATGACATGGGGATCCGCGCCGAATATCTGGACAGAAAGAGGTCTTTCCTCCGGATCGCTCTTGAGATATCTGAAGGTTTTTTCCTGGCGCCTGTCGATACCCATGGCGCTGACCATTTCAGTGCTGACGAGACCTGCACCCAACCGCTTTACAATACGACGGAACGGCAGGTTGGTGATCCCTGACATGGGGGCCATGATCAGCCGGTTTTTCAGTTTGAGGGCGCCGATTTGCAGCATATCAAAATGGTGGGACTGACGGGTTCAGGATCCGAGGTTCGGCACCGCCTCTGCCCATCAGGAAGAACGGTCTGACCATGGCAGAAACTTAGCGTTTTAGGGTTTGGGATACACATGATGATGATGTGTTTCGATCCGTTAAACCCAACTTTCTATGGGCTAAACCCCTGAACCTTTGAACCCATGAACGGTTATCAGAATAGAAATAGGGGCCGGGCCCTGGTTGGCCCGACCCCTATCCCGTGCAACGCTTCAGTGCATTTTCTGCTGCATCGCTATGGGAGCGGCGTCAACTGCACCCTCCGGTTCAGAGCCCGGCCTTCTTTCGTCTTGTTGGTAGCGATCGGTTGCGTGAACCCGAATCCCTCGGCGCAGAGCCTATCCTTGGCAATGCCCTTCTTGACCAGATAGTCCATAACGGCATTGGCCCTTCTTAAAGACAATTTCTTATTGTAGGCTGCGGTGCCGATATTGTCCGTATGCC
>CAYPDL010000191.1:0-5372 GCA_964409475.1 uncultured Desulfobacteraceae bacterium
CGCCCTCAAAAAATGTATGTCAGGGACAGTATATACATGTTCTTGTTAAAGGTATAGAGATCCTTGTGGTTGTCTAAATAGTCGGAGTCGTTTTTTATATGTAGATAGTTGAATGTGAGCAGGAGGTGTTCGATCAGATACCGGTTCAGGATGACGCTCACCGTATAGGTCTTGTCGAGTCTATCGGTGATCGGAACGCTGAATTCAGGATAGTCGGTCCGCATGTACGAGAAAGATACGTCGCCTGTAATACCCCAGAAGATGGGAGTGGAAATGCCGGCGAAAAATTCATGGTAACGGTAAACAGAACTCTTGTCGCCGGATTGTTCGTAGGCGTGCCGGTAGCCCACCCTGGGATAGCATTCGGTCCCCGGAATCTTGTAGGACTGGGTGATATCGGCCCCGTAACGGGAGGCGTCCGCGGTGACCCCATCCAGATAGTCCTTTATCTGGTAGCTGAGATTGATATCGGTCCGGAGGTTGTACGGCTCCAATATGGAGATGGTGGGAACAAAGCTGTGCATCCGCAATTTCGCGTAGGAGTTGTTGGCAAAGGTCAGATAGACCGGCGGGTTGATGGACTGTTTTTTTCCACCGGCATAAAAGTAGCTGAAATCATATTGAAAACGGAAATAAACCGGATGAAAGTTCCCTTGAAAATAGACATGGGGGCTGTGGGAGGTGACGTTGTTTTCGGTCCAGTCCCTGTACCCTATGCTGAACAGGGAGTATCCCGCCCCGATTTCCATGTCTTTTCGATTGAGAAATTTGAATCCGCCGATGAGAACGAATGTCTCAAACTGGTCCCCTTTGCCCAGGCCCCCGCTGACAGGCCCGCCGGTAATCTCCTCTATGGGATTCCGGGGGACATTGTCGTCGTAGCCCCAATTGAGCGTAGTGGTAAGATACCACGGTTTTCTGGCCCATGCGGCCTGCTCCACATGGGGAAGGGTCTGGCGGGCGCTTTGACCGAGGGGGGTCTGAGGGGCGACCTCGACGGCCTTCCTGAACATGAGATCGGCGTTTTCAAACCGCTCCCTTTCCAGATCGACCGCGCCGATCATGTAATAGACCAGTTGGGTCTCTTTCGGGTCAAGCTCTTTGGCCCTGTTGAAGCAGTGGATGGCCTCTTCATATTCCTTGAGGTTCTTGTAAACATAGCCCTTTTCAAGATAGACGCGGGAGCTGGTCGGCTCTGCCTGCCCGGCCAGGTTGAGGGCGTCCAGGGCCTTCGGATATTGGCCCTGGAGGCTGTAAACGGCGGCGATATCAAAATATGCCTTGAAGTAATTTTTCGGGTCCTTCTCAAGGAGCGACTCAAAGATCCGAAGGGCTTCGTCATACCTTTTGAGGCGGACAAAGACAACGGCAAGGTGATATTGAAATTCCTTGTTTTCAGGTTCGAGAGACAGGGCCTTGTTGAAAGAACGTTCGGCCGCCTCGAAGTCCTGCAAATCCAGGCCCTCAATCCCGTCGGCGAAATAATCGAGGGCATTTTGCCGGGGCTTCTCATCCTGCTGTCCCGTGGATCGGGCGATCAGGAGTTCCTTCACTGCCGCCTTATCTGCGTCTCCATGGCAGGCCTCCGCCCGGACAGCGAAGGCCCGTGCATGGGAGAATGGACAAAAGAAAACGAAAAACAGAAGGAATGCCGTAGGGAGGATGACATTTGGCTTTAAGAATGACATACGGCGCCCATTGAACGTTTAGCACAGCGCATGGGAATTCCTATGAAAATGCCCGTCATTGGGATCCCAAAGGTGTTCTTATGATGTCGTTAATGATGTAGTGATCAGCCGTACTTTCCATAAGTACCTTCAAATGGATCAACATCCTTATCCCTTTACATGATGATTGTCAAGCGAGATTAAGGGGAACGGGCTATTTCTGGGTTAAACGGAATACCCCGTCCCACACCCGTCCCGGACCTGTCGGCGGGTTTTCCTTGAACAGCCTGCAGCGCTGGATATAGACCTCCGACGGCGTGGTTTTGCCGTCCGGGACCCTTTCAAGCTTCAGGGATTCGGAAAACCTTGCGATGGCCGGGTCCCATTCCATTTTGAGGTAGTGCTGTATCCCTTCATCAAAAATGCGCGCCAGGTCCTCCTCCCCGGGGGCGGGTTCGCCCTTCATGGCCCAGGCCTCGTAGACCCGGACCGGTTCGGATTTGCCCACAACGGCAATGGTGTCGATAAAGCGGGTCTCCACCATGTCCCGGACCCTGACGGTCTCGCCCTTTTCATCTGTAAATTCAGAGGCCAATGTGTTTTCGCTCACCAGGGTGTAGACCCCGTACTGTTTTCCGGCGGCCTCCAGGCGGGCCGCCAGGTTCACCGGGTCGCCCATCATGGTATAGTTCATGCGCATGGCGCTCCCCATGTTGCCCACCACGATCTCTCCGGTATTGATGCCGATCCGCATCTTCATCCGGTGGACGATCCGGGGCCACTTGTCCCCGGGCGCCCATTCCTCAGGGGGAAGGCCCTTGGTATTGCGATCGGGTTCGTCGGGGCCCTGTTTTTCATTGCGCCACTTTTCGCACAGTTGGCGCAGCCTCTGCTGCATGGCCACGGCGACCCGGCAGGCCCTCAGCGGGTGATCCGGGATCTCCATGGGGGCCCCGAAAAAGGCGATGATGGCATCCCCTTCATATTTGTCCAAGGTCCCCTTCTCGCTGATGAGGATGTCTGTCATGCTGGAGAGATACTCGTTGAGGAGTTCCACCAACTGCTGGGCGGTGAGTTTTTCCGAAAAGGTGGAAAAGCCCTGGATGTCGGTGAAGAAGGCGGTGACAGGCCTGGCCTCCCCGCCCAGGGTGGGGATGGTCTTGCTCCGGTACATCTCGTCGATCAGCTCCGGGGCCAGGTAGCTCGAAAAGGTGGCCTTGAGGAATTTCTTGTCCTTTTCCTCTGTCAGGACCTTGAATACGACGATGCTCACAAAGATGACGGCGTTGGAAAAGATGAGGGGCGTTGTCTTCAGGAAGAGGGATTGGGACCAGAAGAGGGCCAGGGCCGTTCCAAAGGTCCCCAGGAAGAGGACGACAAAGACGATTGCGCTGATCCGGATATTGATGAGCCCGTAAAGGAGACTGCACAAGAGGCAGGTCCCCAAAAGGAGGAGGAAATCGAGGTGCGGGATGTCCGATGATGTCCGGAGGGGGTTTTGCGTGACCACCGTGCTGAAGGCGTTCATGATGACGTTGACGCCGGTCATGGCGCCATAGGGGGTCTGGCGGACGTCGCCGAGCCCGGTGGCGTTGGCGCCCGTGAAAATGAATTTGCCGTAGTACCTGTCAAACTGCTTTTGGTATTCTTCGGTAAGGGCGAGGACGATCTCTTTTTCGCTGAGGAAATGGGCCGGGTCCTGGCCGATCTCTTTACCAAAGGCCGGATAAATCTCGATAAGGCCTTTGAGCATGCCGGGGTCTGCATCGGCTTTTTCAAAAAAGAGATAGTAGAAGAAATACTTCGCTAATTCAGGATGCCGGTTCATATACTCCTGCAGCCGGGCCTCGTCTTCGGCCTGGTCTCCCATTTCCTCCCGGGACATCCGGTATATGTCGTGGGTCTTTCTCTCACACAAGGCGCGGAACCATGTTTCAAGCGCCACGGCATCGTATCCCGGATCGATGGCGCCCGAAGCGGAGAGCCCCGGGATATCGGGCAGGGGATCCAGGGCATAGACATTCACATAGCTGTCGGTGGGGTAGGTGGTGTGGATCTGCGGTCTGCCTGTGTCCGGATCGATAAAAAGGCGCCTTTCAGTGCCGGCGTAGTTGATGCGGAACAGGCCGCTGATCGGCGTCTCAATCTCTATATCTCTCCGGTCATGGAAGATGACGTCTATCCTTTTTGATTGGAGATGCCGCGCCGCATCGTAGATCTCCCAACCGTCCAGGATCTCCAGGCGGTTGTCGTCCTTTTTGAGCAATCGAAGGGGAAAATAGGGGAGCTTTTCTTCATTCAGGGGATCCAGCACCACCTGGTTGACCAGGAAGTGGTACAGGTTTTTGTTGTAGCGATATTTGTCAGGCGGCCCCGGATTGCTGATCCGTTGGGCGATTTGCTCAAAATCGTGAACCGAGACCCTTTCCTGACCCGTGTTCCTGTCGAGGACCGGGGCCTTGGCAGATTTCAGGACCACCCTGTGGGGCTCCATGAGGATGTCTGCCGGTTCCACATAATAGTATTGCCGGAGGAGGGAGAGGACCACGGTGAAGAGGTTCTGACTGGAACCATCCATCATCTGATAGGTGTGGTAGAGGGGAAAATACCGGATCACGCCGTCGTCGTCCTGGACCACGTTGATGACCACGGGATGGGCGTTCTCCACATAATCGCCGATAATGGGCTCAAGGGAATGAAACGTAATGACGCCCTTGTTGTCCCTGACAGGCTGGGAATACCGACGGATGATCGACTCGTTGAACAGGATGCGATTCTGATACGCTTCCGGGAGTTCGGGCCGGGGCGTTTCGACCAGTTGGAGGTCGAGATAGACATTGTCGTATTTCTTAAGGGCCTTTGTAAATTCATGGTCCATCCTTGAAAAGGCTGCTTCCACCTCGCGTTGGGTCTCAGGGTCGAGATCCGCCTTTTTCGAAAGATACCCGGGCATGGACTCCGGCTTGATGAACATGATATCAAACATAACGGTTTCGGGAGAAAAGCGTTCGACCTTATCCAGAAACCCGGCGTGGACATACCGTTCCCACGGCCACTTGCCGATGGCGGCAAGGGACTTCTCGTCGTAGCCCAAGAGCAACACCCGTTTGGAAACCAGCCGGTTGTGCCGGTTGACGCCGGGCTCCCGCATGTAATAGAATCCATCCAGGAGGCTGCGCTCCATACTGGTGAAAAGGGTGGTCTGGGTGGAGATGAAGTGGATCAGCAGGAAGGTCAGCATGCCGACCATGAGTGAAAAGAGGGCCTTCTTGACCATGTCATCTCCTCTGTTAAGAGCCTCACGCAAAGACGCGAAGACGCAAAGAAGTTCGGCAACCGTTTGTCACGCAAAAGCCCACAAATCGTAACTTCTCAATAAGTTCGGGTAGAATTTATCCGTAGGATTTTATAAAAGGCTTACGCCTAAACTCCAATAAGTAATATTCATTTATTTTAATGGATTTTAAGTATAGTCGTATTGTGCGTACCCGAACTTATTGAGAAGTTACCACAAATCAACCCAACGAACCCAACGAACCCAACGAACTCAACGAACTCAACTGCCCGAGACCTGAACACTATACCACCTGATGCATGATGGCTTCAATTTTTAATTGAAACGGTTGTTGAGTTCGCGTAAACATAGGGTGTAAAGGGATTCAGGAATTGAGGAATTTTGGGATTGGGAACGGGTGTAACTTTAGG
>CAYPDL010000192.1:0-5277 GCA_964409475.1 uncultured Desulfobacteraceae bacterium
CGGTCCCGCCGGTGGAAAGGACCTCCACGCCGAACCTGGAAAGGGATGCGGCAAACTCCACAATGCCGCTCTTATCGGTAACGCTGATAATGACTTTTCTGATCTTGCCCATCTGTAAAGACTCCTTTCTGGATGCTGGATATGGGCTGATAGCTCATGGCTGATGGCTGATAAGCGGGTGTAAGTCTCAACAGCTTAACAGCTTAGCAACTTAACAGCTTAAAGGCCTCACACCTTGCGCCTTGCTCCTAACGCCTTGCGCCTCCTGCACTGGATACTGGTTGCTCGTTCCTCTTTGCTTTCAGCTTTGAGCTTTCAGCCATTCTTCACGCCTCACTCCTTACTGCCCCTCCCTATTTTCTCAGTTTGTCTTGTTGTCATCCTCGGAGACGGGAAAAGGGACCTTGACAAAATCAACGCCTTCCTCCTTGAGGGTCTTTTCCTCATCAGCCGTTGCCGAGCCGCGAATACTCCTCTTTTCAGCTACGCCATAATGGATTTTGAGGGCCTCTGAAGCGAATTGTGCCCCGACATCTTCGGAATTGGTCTTGATATATTCCACCACCTCTTTTGCAAGGCGCTGGTAGTCAATGGTTTCCTGTCCGGTCGGAGCAGCGGGCTGGGATTTTCTTACCGCTATCGGCGACAGGGCCTTTCGTATGCCTGAATCGTCGCACACAGGACAGCGGACAAGACCGTTCATGTTCTGTTCTTCAAAGGATTCATTGCTGTCAAACCAGCCTTCAAATATATGTCCCTGGGGACACGTCAGATCGAATACAATCATCTATGGTCTATTCCTCCATTAATCGTTTCAGGACGCTCAGGTTCAGGGTGTCGAGATCCGTACCGGATGCGTCTGTCCCTTTGGGTGTCTCCAGGATAAAGGGCAGATCCTTGAACAGGGGGGCCTTCAATAAAAAAGAAAAGGCCCGTTCCCCGATAAAGCCCTGTCCGATGTGTTCATGTCGATCGATTCTCGAGCCCCGTTCCTTCTTGGAGTCGTTTACGTGAATAAGCTTCAGTCGGTTTAATCCGATGATCGCGTCGAAGTCCCTGATGAGCTTATCGAAGGTTTCCCTGTCCCCGAAATCATACCCGGCGACAAAGATATGGCAGGTGTCCACACAGACCCCCAGGCGATCCTGAGACCTGGTCTGGCCGATGATCTCGGCTAACTGCTCGAACCGATATCCCAGGCTGGTCCCCTGGCCTGCAGTGGTTTCAAGGAGTATCTGGACCCGAAGGCCCAAGGTGCGGTCAAAGATGCGATTGAGCGCCTCTGCGATACGCCGGATTCCCCTTTTTTCGCCGGCCCCCAGGTGGGCCCCCGGGTGTATCACCACATAGGGGATACTGAGGAGATCGGCCCTCACCAGTTCATCCTGAAGGGCCTGCGATGACCTCCTGCGGTTCTCTGGGCGGGGCGAGGCCAAATTGATCAGGTAGCTGTCATGGGCGGCCACCGGCACAACAGATGTCTGTATCCGGGCCGCATGAAAGGCGTCCATCTCTTCCGGAGACAATTTCCCGCAGACCCATTGGTTCGGGCTTTTGGTGAATACCTGGATGACCTGGCAGCCGCATTTTTCGCCTCTAAAAAGGGCCTTTGCCAAGCCGCCGCTGATGGACATGTGGGCCCCCAGCAGCGGCATCTCACCTCTCGGAATACAGAACCGCTAAGATCCGGGTCCTCTCCTGCCCATGGCATTTGACCAGATGGGGGACCGTCGAGTCGTAGTAGATGGCGTCACCCGGTTTAAGGAGATGGATCTCCTCTCCCAAGCGGACCTCCATGGTCCCCTCCAGCACATAGATGAATTCCTGGCCGTCATGGGTGGATCGTTCTTCCTCGGTTTCGGCTGGATCAAGGGTTACGAGGAAGGGCTCCATGTGCCGGTCGGTCTTGTGGGGCGCCAGGGATTCATAACCGTAACCATAGTACTCCCCCTTTTGGGAATCGTATCGGGAAACCACCTTCCGGTCGCTCTTTCGCACGATGGTGTACGGCCGGTCTTCCTCGCCGGATATGAAGTAGCCCATTTTAAGATCAAGGGCCTTTGCCAGCTTGATGACAGTCCCCAGGGGCGGGGCCAGACTGCCATTTTCGATCCGCTCCAACAGGGACACACTCAGATCGGTCCTCTGAGAGATATCCTGGAGGCTCAGATTGCGTTTCTCCCTGACCGCCTTGACACGTTCGCCCACATTCACCTGGATATCTTCCTGGGGCGGACCTTGACTGATGCTGTCGAGAAAATCCTTTTCCTGGTCTCTTCTTCCGAACTGACTGCTGACATCGGTCAGGAAATCCCGATGGGCATCATGGGCGTCAGCCGGGTCATGTCCTTTTTCCATAGTCGTTTCCTTAAACTAAATTATTTCGACGCCCTTCACAGATCAAGGGACGATGCAGCAGACGCGATGCACCCACCTGAATATATGCGACGTCCGAGTTCTCATGTGCCAGACAGGCGTTCCGATGCCTCGACACCGCTGCCGGCTGTAGGCCTTTTGATATCATCAGGCCTCAAGCACAAAAATCACTTCCATCCTGACACGATATTCACTGATCGTGTCATCTTCAACAGATACCCTCTGCTCAAGGACTCTCAGCCCGGTAATCCCCCTCAATGTCTTGCTGGCCCTTTCAAATCCGACCCTGATGGCATCGTCAAAACTGGTTGGAGAGGCGCCGATGATCTCCGTAACTCTTGCCACACGTTGCATAGGATGACCTCCTTATTCATATACGCGATAAGATACATGGTAAACCGCCCAAAGGTGCCCGTCACATTTTCAGGCACTTTTGCTATTTTATCATGAACACGCCCGGGGGTAAAGCAGTGCTTGAATCAAGAATGCCCGATTGGATGATGGATTACCCGTTGCGGCAAAACACGACCCTTGACACCCGTTAATCACGGAATTATGATAGCACTGCTTGAAAACTAAAGGATAAAGTCAAAAAAATCAATGATTTTTTCGTCACCCCCATCGAAACGAAAGGTCTTTTAACCATGCGGGAAAAGCAATATATTGTGGATGACCTGAAGCTGGACGATTCCTGGCGGATGTTTCAGATCATGGCCGAATTTGTAAAGGGATTCGAGGTTATGCCCGATGCCTATCCGGCGGTGAGCATCTTCGGTTCATCCAGGACCGACGCCAAAAGCAAAGCCTACAAGGACACGGTAAAGGTGGCCCGTCTGCTGGTCGAGAACGGATTCAATGTGATTTCCGGCGGGGGGCCGGGCGTTATGGAAGCGGCCAATCGAGGGGCCGCAGAGGCCGGAGGGAAATCCGTGGGTCTTCACATCGAGCTTCCCAGCGAGCAGAAGGCCAATGAATTTGCCAATCTCCGCCTCGAGTTCAAATATTTCTTTATCAGAAAGGTGATGTTTGTCAAATATGCGGTGGCCTACGTTATCATGCCGGGCGGATTCGGCACCCTGGATGAGCTTTTTGAGTCCCTGACCCTGATCCAGACAAAACGGATCCGATATTTTCCCGTTATCCTCATGGACTCCAGTTTCTGGGCCGGGCTTTTGACCTGGGCCAAGGAAACCCTGATAAAGGAGCATACCATTTCAAAAATCGATTTTGATATATTCAATCTGGTAGATACACCGGAAGAGGCGGTTGCCATCATAAAGAGAAGGGTCGTTGTCTGATCCGGCCAAAGGCGAACAAGAAAGGTTCGGACCCCTGTTGCGGAAATGGGGGATCCGCGTGCATTCGGACCAGGACTGGAAGCTAGACGTTTTCTTGGACGAGTTGGAACTCTGGAATAAGAAGATAAACCTGACAGGCCTCTCTTCCCGGCAAAAAATCGTGGATGAACTCCTGGCCGATTCTCTCCTGCCGACCCCCTTTCTGCCTGACCAGGGGAACCTCCTGGATGTGGGTTCGGGGGCAGGTTTTCCCGCCATCCCCATAAAGATCTGCAAGCCCGGACTCAGATGTCAGTTGATCGAACCCAATGCAAAAAAGACCCATTTCCTGAAACAGGTCATCCGGCTCGCACGGCTCGAGAACATCGAGGTAATTCAGGGACGCATGGAGGAGCAGGAAGGGGCGCTTTTCCCGGCTGGATATGATGTCATCACATCCAGGGCCTTTCTCCCATTGCGCGGGTTTTTGACCTTATGTGCGCCGCATCTTTCGCCCGGTGGCTGCATGGTAGCCTTCCTGGGCGGCCGGAGTGAATCGTCAATCCGGGAAAGCGCAGAGATCATTGACATGCACCGCCTCTTCCCCTTCAAGAGGATCACCTACGCATTACCTGGAAAGGCAGCCAAAAGGGAGATTCTGATTTTAAAAAGGAATATCTGAGAGAGAGGCAAGGATTGGAGTCTCTGGCTTCACGGCAAGAGGCCTTGGACATAGAGTGGGCCTTTTTGAAGGCGTCGGGTTTGGAGAGCGATGTTCTGATATCGAAATCCGAAATGCGAGGCGACTTCGAATACCAGGTGAAAGAAAGCCCCCTTGGCCGCTCCTCAGCACAGGTCATCACATGGCAGGCGGTCGGGACCGTGGCATCGGGTCGTTGTCTCGCACGTTGAACTTCGGATTTCGATGGGTTGACCGTGAAAATCAGGCGCCGGTCAGGGCCTATCTGACATATTTGAAAGAAACGTTCACCCTTGTCCGATACGCTGCCACTTTGCCGTTTTCAATGGTCATATCGAGTTTGGTCACCTCTGCAATCCTCAGGTCCTTCAGGCTTTCTCCCGCCGTTTCCACAGCTCTCTTGGCCGCATCTTCCCAGGATTGGTCGCTTGTCCCTACCAGCTCAATGATCTTGTATGTGCTTCCAGCCATTTTTATCCTCCTCGTGTCGGTAAAGGGTTATGGTCAAAGACTCAACTTCCCCCGATGTCTCACCTCCTTTCTGTCGCAGATATCGTCACCGTACGCATTTCTTAATACTCTATCAAATCGTTTTATCCTTGGCAATACTATATTGTAAGGGTTCACAGGTTCCGGGTTTCCCGCTGCAGCGGGATTCAGGGTTAGGGGCAAGAGCCGTATTGAAGACCCGAATTGTAGGCAACAGGGCGCTGCGTTGTTAACATACGTCCGTTCGGTCGCCTATTTCCTGGTTTGAAGTGACGAATCCGGGGCCGCTTATGGCATGTGCGCCTCCAAAATGGGGTCAGGGAACCAAAAATGCAACCTTGAACCTCTGAACCTTTGAACCCGTGAACGGTTATACTATATTGCTCAAGTTTCGCACCCTTCATTAGGCTATCATTTCAATAAATTTGGCATGAT
>CAYPDL010000193.1:0-5235 GCA_964409475.1 uncultured Desulfobacteraceae bacterium
GTATCTATAAACAGAAGGCTGAGGCCTTCTTTGCGATATTACATGATCTCGTAACGCTTTAGGCATGTGAAAAAGGCCGGTGGGGATTTCTTTTTCAAAGGACGCAACAAAGAATTCCACAGACCGTGGAACGCCCCCGTGGTCTTAAATACGCTTCGGAACAGGCAGGGGCGACAGAGGCTTCAACCGAGATCAACTCCTGGCTTCCGGCTCGTAGAGCCTACAGCTCGGAGAGGGCTGTCCTTGAGTGAATTTCAGGGATACACTGCCGTCTCCATTCAATGAGCCAAGGTCTTGCGTCCTTTGAAAAAGAAACCCCCACCGGCCCGGTCATGTTGCGGTGCCTTCTATCAAAAGCCTAAAGAGTTACATGATCTCTAATAGAAAAGAGATAGGCGCTCTTATCCGTAACTGACCTTCTCAGAAATTAACCGGACCCTGACGACACGTTGAAGAAGTTGATTTTACATTTGTTTTACAAAGCTTTTCTTCATTCTGCTGTACAATGCTTTGAAATATTCCATGATTCCAGATCAATAACGCGACGGATTGTCGCCGAAAGATTTATGATACCAACTAGTTGTAGAACTTTCGAGGGATATGGTTAGAAGAGAAGAATACACCTGGATCCCCCTGGAAAAAGTCAGGCGACCATAAACAAGCCGACGAAGGTACGTTTTTTTCGGGTATAGAGAAGACAATGCCCCTCTCTGGGACTTTTTCCTTGTTGAACCGCTTAGATATGTGCTGCTATTTTTTAGGCGCCTAAAAATATGGGTAGGTCCTGCCGGGCAGATCCGGCATCTTCACAGGGCATTTGATATATGAGAAAACGTCAGAAAGAAGCAATTTTGATCTCCTTTTTCAAGGAAAAGGAGAAATACGAGGAACTTGCGGAGTACATTGTTCATCTTATCAGGGATGATCCTTCATCACCGAAGGGAAGTCTCCACACCATTACATATCGCATCAAGGATGAAACGAGGCTCATAGAAAAAATTGATGAAGAGAACAAACAACCTGGAGTTGGACCAGGGCCTATTACGCAAGAGAATTTTCAGGAAAGAGTGGGAGATCTACTGGGGATTCGGCTGATCTGTCTCCGTCTTTCAGATATCAAGACAGTCGAAGCGTATCTTGGGCTGTTGGCAAAGGAGAAAATCTTACGATTCCTGCGAAAGCCGGATCGAAAGCGATCATTTGTTCTGCCCGTAGACCCCGGTGAGGCTGCTCCCGATGGCGTTGATCTTCAATATAGCGGATATTCATCCATTCACTATCAAGTAAAGCTGGGGAAGAATTCAGATGCAAGCGATGCATTGAAAGGGCTTCAGATCGAGTTTCAATTGCGGACGATTCTTGAGGAGGCGTGGGGCGAAATTGATCACAAATATAGATATGTGTTTAGCCGAAGTGGCGGTGTGATTCCTGAATATATTCACACAGGTTTCTACAATTTGAGCGCCTACCTTCAGGCTGCTGCCCTGCAGGCAGAGCACTTGTGCCGACAGGCAGAGGCTTATAGGCTTTTGGCCACCCGAAAAGCGAAAGGGAAGCGGGTGGCTCCGCATGTTGTTGGCCCCGGTTTGCAGGAGGCTGGTATGGACGGGTCTGACCCGGCGACATTACCCGTCCTTCAGGCGGGGCTGGAAGAAACCTTTGGATTTAAGCTAACAGACAGAACGCTCGCATATATCCTGAAGCGTCTTGATGAATTCGGGTACGCGGAGCAGCCTCAAGTTCTATTTGAGAAAATTTTGACAGAAAGGAGGCTACAGGAATTTAGGACTATCTTGCGTGAAGTTCTTCATCGGGAAGCTCTTGAGGATAACACCAAGAGGAACGTTGATGCAATAAATGCTCTGAATTTCGCACTGCTCGACGAGATCCAAGGTAGAAGGCTTGCGCGGGAGGGATTGAGATCCGTTCTAAGATGGAGAAAAGGGCGGCCAAGGTGGTAGTATTGCTTTGGGTCGCGGGGGAGGGGCGCCAGGCAGCCGACATCCTTACCGCTTATCCAAAAATGTCGTTATATCTTCTGGCCTTTCAAATCCGTTAAAAAGCTTATTCGTAGATAAGGAGTGACACATTATGAATGTTCTTCTCATTTACCCAAAGTTTCCTGATACGTTCTGGTCTTTCAAGTATGCGCTGAAATTCGTCCATCGGAAGGCGGCAAATCCACCTCTTGGCCTGCTCACTGTCGCGGCCATGCTGCCGGATGATTTCCAAATGCGTCTTGTGGACGTAAACGTTGACGACCTTGAAGATGAAGACCTTTCCTGGGCGGATATGGCCTTTATCGGGGGAATGGCTGTTCAACGAAATTCGGCGCGGCAAATTATTGCTCGCTGTAAGGAGGCGGGCCTCAAGATTGTTGCCGGTGGTCCACTATTTGCCAGCGAATATGATCAGTTTGAAGATGTAGACCATTTTGTACTGAATGAAGCCGAACTGACCCTTCCCCCTTTTCTTGCCGATCTGGATAAGGGATGCGCCAAACATGTGTACGAGACGACCGAGTTCTGCGACATTCGAAGAACCCCTGCGCCTATATGGGAGTTGATCGATTTTAAGAACTATGCCTCGATGAACATTCAGTTCTCCCGGGGCTGTCCGTTCAATTGTGAGTTCTGTAATGTGACGGCGCTGTTCGGGCATCGGGTCCGCTTCAAAACGGCGGAGCAGATTATTGCCGAATTGGATAGTATCTACAATGTGGGGTGGCGCGGGCAGGTCTTTTTTGTGGATGACAATTTTATCGGCAACAAGGCCTATCTTAAATCCCATCTTCTGCCCGGATTGATCCAATGGCAGAAAGGCAAAAAACAGATACCTTTTAACACAGAGGCCTCGGTCAATCTGGCCGATGACGAGCCGCTGATGGAGATGATGGTCAAGGCAGGTTTCGATTCGGTCTTCATCGGAATCGAAACGCCCAGTGAAGAAGGTCTGACTGAATGCAACAAACAGCAGAACAGGAACCGAAACCTGGTTGAGAGTGTAAAGCTCATTCAGCGAGCCGGACTGCAAGTGCAGGGAGGCTTCATTGTCGGCTTCGACAGTGATACGCCCTCCATCTTTCAGCGGCAGATTGATTTTATCCAGCGAAGCGGGATCGTGACGGCAATGGTGGGTATACTTAACGCTCCTCCCGGCACAGGGCTCTTCGAACGTATGAAAAGAGAGGGCCGTTTGACCGGCCTCATCTCTGGAGATAATGTAGACGGCACAACGAATATCCTTCCCAAAATGGGAATGGACGCGCTGCGTGAAGGGTATAACAGCATGATGCGCCATATTTACTCACCTGAGCATTACTATAAACGAGTGGCAACCTTCCTTCGGGAGTATAAGAGACCAAAGATTAGAACCCCACTGAGTTTTCAGCGTCTGCTGGCAGTCCCGCGTGCAAGCATCCGCCTGGGCATTTTCGGCAAAGAGCGATTCCAATATTGGAAGATCATGTTCTGGACGCTTTTTCGGCGGCCTAAGATGCTTCCGTTGACGATTACACTGGCGATCTATGGCTATCATTTCCGCAAGATCTGCAACTTGAAGATTGCTCAGTGAATCGGAAAAGGGACCAACAGCTCTACGTTGTGACAATCGCTCAAACCCGCCCTTTTTGAGGCTGAAAGATGTAAACACAAAAATTGAACCGCACAAAGTGACTGGCACCATTCTCACGATTGAAACGACTTTCATATCCAAAGAAAACGGCCAGTTAATGGTTGGGGCCGATGACCTCATCCAGCTCATTCGTCGCAAGGTCATCGTAGGCAAAAATATCACAACCTAATTCAAGGAGGTATGTCCAATGCAACCAGAAACTGCAGGGAAACTTAAGTATGGAGGTTGGGGTCTTGTTGTTGGGGCAATCATCGCAATGATCATCGGTTTTGCATGGGGGGGTTGGTCAACCTCCGGCACTACCCAAAAGATTTCCGACGAGGCGGTCTTGGCGACTCAGGCGGCGATCTGCGTCGCCCAATTTATGAAGCAACCGAATCATGAGCAGAAACTCAAAGAATTAGGGGAATTAGATTCATGGAAGAGAGCTGAATACATCGAAAAGGGGGGCTGGGATAGAATGCCCGGGCAAAAGGAAAAGCCTGACTATACTGTGAGCCGAGCATGCGCCGCCGGGCTTGAACTTCTTATGAAAAAATGAGTTGGCGGTTAAAGGTAACTCCTATGTGGGTTACCTTTTTCAATAAAAAGGGACGGTTGCTTTACCCGTTTCAACGCTGTCATATTCTGCCGGAAATCGCAACTTTAGTCATCCTTGGGAGAATCATCGGCGGGAAAAAAGGTTTGTCGGTAAGGACCATACAAGGAACCTATGGGGTCTTGGGGCCATATGCTGAACTATTGGTAATTATTGGCTAAAATAATATTTTAAAACGAAAAGAGGCCAAAATGGGAGACAAGGGAAAGAAAGACAAAGGCAGACGCGAAGAACAGAAAAAAAGCAAGCAAACACCAAAGGAAAAGAGGAAGGAAAAGAAAGATAAAACCAAATCGATTTGGGAAAATGAAAAATGAACGTAAAACAATAAGGTAGGTTATGACATCTGTTATTAAGTATTATGAGGGAATCGATTCGGTTGCCGTAATCGGCAACTATCTGCCCCGCCAGTGTGGTATCGCGACCTTCACCACGGATCTGGTTGAAGGCTTATCAGCGGAAGCCCCCGATATTTACTGCTGGGCGGCGGCCATGAACGACAAACCCGAGGGATATGCATATCCTGAAAAAGTGCGCTTTGAGATCAACCAGAACAAGTTGAGCGATTATAGTGTTGCATCTCAATTTCTCAATATCAGTAGGACGGATATTGTCTGCGTGCAGCACGAATACGGTCTTTTCGGAGGTCCGGCGGGCAGCCATCTGCTGAAACTATTGGGTGATCTGCGCATGCCGGTGGTGACGACGTTACACACGGTTTTGAAGGACCCTGCGCCGGAATATCGTGCCGTCATGTGCAAGCTATCCGATCTGTCTGACAAACTGGTGGTGATGAGCCATAAGGCATTTGACTTTCTCAAAGATATCTATGCCGTGCCCGAGGATAAAATTGTCTTTATCCATCACGGCATTCCGGATACGCCGTTTATTGATTCCAGCTTCTACAAAGACAAGTTCGGTGTGGAAGGCAAGAAGGTGCTGCTCACGTTCGGCTTGCTTTCCCCAAATAAGGGTATTGAAAATGTATTGCAGGCGCTTCCGGC
>CAYPDL010000194.1:0-5232 GCA_964409475.1 uncultured Desulfobacteraceae bacterium
CATGCCAAATTTATTGAAATGATAGCCTAATGAAGGGTGCGAAACTTGAGTATATAATTCATACCATTTCAGAGACCCTTCAGGAGAAAGAAAGACAATGCCTTATATTCCAAGACGCTCCGTTCCTTCCGGCAGCTATGTGGTTAGTGAGAGCAAGAAATTGATTTTAGAGGCCTTTTTAGGAACCTGTGTGGGCGTATCCCTCTGTGATCATGAGGCCGGCGTAGCAGGGTTGATCCATCTCCTCCTGCCGGAGCCAACCGGCTCAGACATATTCGATCGACCCGAGACCTATGCCTCGACCGGCCTCCCTCTCTTCATAAAGGCCCTGTGTGATGCAGGGGCCTCCAGGCATAGATTAGAGGCCCGGGTTGCAGGAGGCGCACTCGTGGGGCCTTTAGCCGAGAGAGATCTGATCCTTGACATTGGCGGACGGACCAGCGAAACCGTGGAAAGGATACTGAACAGAGAGGAAATATTGATCAGCAAGAGCGAGACCGGCGGCTATTTTTCCTGTCGCCTGAGTCTGAATCTGAGCACCCTGGAAACCCTGATTGAACCTCTGGGCAAACCGCCCTCTTTCTCGCCGGTCACGGATTTCACGAAACCCAGCACAGAGCAGCTTACAAGCGTGATCCGCTCAATACAACCCATCCCTCAGATAACGCTCAAGGTCATTCGAATGCTGAACGATGATAACTGCTGTATGGGGGATATCGCTAAAGAGATCCGGCAAGACCAGGTCCTCACCGCCAAGGTCATCAGGCTGTGCAACTCCTCGTTCTTCTGCCTGAAAACAGACACTGACTCTATCGACAGGGCCCTCATCATGCTGGGTGAAAAACACTTTCTGCAGTTGGTCATCTCGGCATCGATGGAAGGCTTTTTCGAGGAAACCGCACCGGGATATTCCCTGTGCAAAGGCGGCCTTCAGAAGCACGCCCTCGGAACGGCGATGATTGCCGAGAAGCTGTCTCATTTTACAGGACATGTCTCCCCCGATAACGCCTATACAGCCGGCCTTCTGCACGACATCGGAAAGGTGGTTTTGGACCAGTCTATTGCAACAGCATATCCCTATTTTTACCGCAGAACCCAGGAGGATGGCGTCAATCTGATTGCACTTGAACAGGAAGTATTCGGGCTCTCTCACGCCGATGCAGGCGGCCAATTAGCCGAGAACTGGCACTTGCCGGAGAACCTCACAGACACCATCAGGCATCATCACTCTCCTGAGAAGGCAACCGTTAATCCTGAGCTGACCCATCTCGTCTACGTAGCGGATCTCCTCATGTCTCGTTTCCTTGTAGGGCAGGAATTGGAGCGACTGGACACGAACGGGCTTGCATTGCGACTGCAGAAGATAGGGCTCCGTCCGGAACAGTTTCCTTTCATCGTAGACAGTATCCCCCGCCAACTCTTCCAAACAACCTGAAGATGCCCCTTTCCTGAAATAAGGCATTGCAAAAAGACCGTTACAGATGAATCCAGTCGAAGAAGAAATAAAATTCCAGCGGGCCTGGATACTGGAATTGCACCGGGAGCATGAAGCGATCTGCTGGCGCTACAGGGTCGGTCTGGCGAGGCCCATGATTGGAATCTCAAACTCCAGGAGAGAGTGGGGGGCATGGGATGTCGACTCCCGGACCATCAGGGTATCCGCGGCCGTTATTAAGGAGTATCCCTGGGATGTGACCCTGAATGTTTTCAAACATGAGATGGCCCACCAGATCGTCACGGATATATTCGGCGCGGCCGATGGGCATGGCCCTCTGTTTGAGCAAGCCTGCAATATGATCGGCGTGCCCGGGGCATTCCAGGGGGCCAGTGGGGACGAGCCCCGGAAACGGGTCGATTTCAGAGATGAAGAGATCGACTCGGAAAACATGAGGATGCTGGACAAGGTAAGAAAGCTTTTGTCGCTGGCCCGTTCGGGGAATGAAAACGAGGCCTTTCTTGCCATGCACAAGGCCAATGAACTTATTGAGAAGTACAATATTGACCGGATCGAGCAAGAGAAGACCGCTAAAATGGTTTACGCCATTATCCATCACAAAAAGAAACGGATAGAGAATTATCAGCGCCGGATATGTCTGATCCTAAAGGAACATTTTTTTGTGGATGTGGTCTATTCATCCCTCTATGATGCAACGGCTTGCCAGACCTATCGGACCATTGAGCTTTTGGGGACGGTCGAAAATGTCCGTATTGCGGAATACGTCTATTATTTTCTGATGAATCAGATGGAGGTCCTCTGGAAGGTCCACCAATGCAAGAAATCGGCTCCCGCCTCCAGGAACAAGCGCTCGTACCGGTTGGGGGTCATCAAGGGATTTCATGAAAAGCTGGACCGGCAGGCAATGGAACGGACTCGGGAATATAAACCTGAGGCCGGCGGCCCAAGAACCATGAGCGCCCTGATCTTGGCGGAAGACAGGGCATTGAGTGATTTTACAAAGATACGGTTTCCCCGATTATCGACGTACCGGTCCGCTGGTGCGAACATTGACACCAGCACGTTTCAGGCCGGGCTCGATGACGGGAAACAGCTTAACCTCCACAAGGGGATTCAGGATCAGGACGGGTACCAGGGCCGATTGCTGACAGGATCGTGTGAAACTTCCTCGGATTGATGATTGGTGATTGTCGATTGATGATTGATGATTTAAAAACCCGAAACTCATAGGCTTCATTTGGTTATTGGTCATTAGTTGTGGTTCATTCCATGTTGGACGTTCGATGTTCGATGTTGGACGTTCATCCTTTGAATCCCGCCGACAGGCTGTGGACTGCCTCGATCTGATCCCGCTGAAGAACGGGAAGGCGGCGCTCGTCTGGAAAGGCCATTTCCTGAGGACCCAAGGCATCCCCGTCAACGGCTTAACCCCTTTCCAGTTCAGACTTTAGCTTTCGCGCCATCATCCGTTCGTAAAGGATGGGGAATATCCGGCTGATCCAGTAACTGATCTTCCCGACAGGGGTCAGCACCAGCAGGTGTTTCCGTTTGAGGGCCCCTTTATATATGGCTTCTGCCACGTTTTCCGGGGTCGCCTGCCCACCTACCCTCGACTGAGGGTGTGTGGTAATGCCGCCGTCGCAGCCTAAGGCCCGAGTCTGAAGGTTTGTCTTCACAAACCCGGGGCAGACAATCATCACATGTGCCCCGGTCTTCCGGATCTCGGTCCTGAGCGATGTAAAAAGCCCATGTAAGGCATGTTTGCTGGCGCTGTAGCCGGTCCTTCCCAAAAGCGGCCCAAAACCGGCAATGCTTTCATTGACAATGATGAGCCCTCTTCTCTGGATCAGACTCTGGATGGCCGCCTTGGTGCAGTAGAGCGACCCGAAGAAATTGACCGCCATCACCTTCTCAAATACCGATATGTCGGTATCCACAAATGATCCCCGCTGGGTAATGCCGGCATTGTTGAAAAGGACGTCGATGCCCCCATAGCGGTCTATGATCTGTCCGATGGCTGCCTCACAGCCACCCCTTTGGGAAACATCGCAGGTCACGGAGAGGCAATCCACGCCTTTGGCGGCCAATGCCTGTTGGGCCTCATGCAGGACCTGGGGATCCATATCCAGCATGCCGATCCTTGCCCCATCCGTGGAAAACCTTCTGCACACCGCCAGACCGATCCCGCTGGCAGCGCCGGTGACGACCACGATCTTGTCTTTAAATGGTTTTCTCGACATGGAAATCCTTCCTGTTTGACCACTAATCGCACGAATAAAAGATGGGTTAAGATCTCGATTCCACTGAGTAACCAGCACCCATACGCATTTCCATTTTTTCCGGTGGAACTTCCATGATCTGATCATCCTCCCAAATGACCACGGGGGTGCCCGTCTGTTTGGCCGTTTCAAGCACCCTTCTTGCTGCCTGCCGAATGGCGCCATCAACTTTCTCAACCGTCAGGCCATCCTTTACTGAGCAATTGTTCATCGTTATTCTATGGGTTGGTCATATCAAGGGGCGGATTTGCTCCATAAACTGTGCACACTCACTCAGCTGTTTTTCAACATACGCCGGTTCAAAAGAGATAAAGACCACATAGTCCCCTTCCTGACGATCCTCAAAAAGCTGATCATAAAGCCGTCCCCATTTCCGCTCAAGAAGGCCGGTTTTGATGAATTGCTGATGAAAAGCGGCACGAACTCCGGAATGCTTTCTGAAAGACAGTTTATGCGCCATCAACAAAGCCGATACCGCATAAAAGGCGGCATAGTAGAGCCGGTTCATGGCAAAAGAAAGAGAGCCTGCTCCAAATTCACGCCGGGCAGAGGTCATGCTCTCTTCCGCCTTTTCAAACCAGTACCCAACAACAGCAGAGCGTTTCTCCTGGGTAATCATAAGTGTACACCATCTCTAATGATTTCATCTCTCAACGGGAGAACGGATATCATTCCTGAGTCCCAGGATTCCTGATCCACTACCAACGTGCTGAAATTGGTTCCAAACTGCAAGTTGGCGTCAAAAACTATGTCTGTGATTTCATGACGTTTGAACCGGGAAATCGGTTCTGAAAGCACGATCATAATGTCTACGTCTGACTCTTCATCCGCTTCTCCTCTCGCAGTGGAACCGTACAGCACAAAATCTACCACGACGAAATCTGCCATGACCCTTGACTTTATCTGGCGCAACGCTTCAAATTGTCTCTCAGTAATCGGTATGTCATTCATGCGCAGTCTCCTTTCTAACCATGAATCAAAAGAATAGAACGAATTAGGATGCGGGTCAGGCTCTTGCTTCCGGGGGCGATTGGGCAGTGATCCGCAATTCCAGCTCCTCCGGGGGCACTTCCTTTATTTGATCATCTTCCCAGATAACCACAAGAGTGCCCGCCTGTTTGGCCCGCTGGATGACTTTAAACGAAGCCTGCCGAAAGGCTGCGTCTGCTTTCCATGCTAATGTGTTTTCAACTTCCTTTTTCACATCAATGTTCTTATTTCCCCATTTCTTGTCGGTCTACTGGCGCCCCTTTTCCCGCGTCATCCAAGCGTTGTGCATTAATGACGGTTTTGCCCATCGAAGTCAGACGGTATTTCTGCAAACGGCTGTTGGGTTTGTCCGGGATGGTGTATTCCAGCAATCCAGCTTCCTTTAGGCGGGGTAAGGCTTTCCGCACATTACCACTCAATTTTTTGTGCCCCAACGCTGCTGCGATTTCCGAAGAGGAGAGTGGATGTTCAGAGCAGGCTGAAAGGATGTTCAGGTCGACTTGTGCC
>CAYPDL010000195.1:0-5231 GCA_964409475.1 uncultured Desulfobacteraceae bacterium
TATGTTGCGAGCGGACCTAACCCTATGAAATAAAAGGTTAAATACAGCCCTGCCGGAGATTTGTAACAGGTTGAAATGATAGCAGAATTAGATCGAAGTAAATTCAGGTTCTCTATAACTCATTGTTTTAAGTAAATAAATAAGACTTGCAACACAACTGCCATGTTGGGCAGGCTTTTTGTGCCCAAATTGCGTTTGATATCAATTGAATACATAGAATCCTAAAGCATTTCTACCACTTTCGTTGCTAGCTCTCTCGCTTTCAAATAATTAACCTTAGCCATGGCACCCCATTCTGTTTCCAGTTTTGACCTTGCCTGGCTTTTCTGTTTCCCCTTGAAGGCCTTATTAAATTCCTTGTCGTTGGCTCTGGCTTCGGAAACAGTTACCTTGGTCGCCAGGGCCCGGGCCTCCCTAACCAGGGCCACCGCATTCGTCACATCCTTTTTCCTTTTCTTTGCCTCCTCAATTGCCTTCTCCGCCTCGTAAATCGAACTCCAGGCCTCCTTTAATTCGGCCAGTCTGAAGGTCACGATCTGATCGAAGAGGGAATTGATAAGACCATATCTCACTAATGAACTACCCCGCCGCAAGCAGCGGGGTATCAAAAGCTTAAAATCTTTTTGAACGCCCCAAGGGGCGGGAAATTCAACCCCAAGAGATTAAAACGGCCCGCATCTTCGAAAAAAATGGGTTGCTCAGACGCTTACTTTTACATTGACTCTCAAGGGGAATTTCGCTATGGTTTTTACAAAAAAAGCAAGCTGTTATCACTTCATTTCACACACTATCACGAAGGAGAAAACCATTATGAGAGGTAAACTGGCAACCATTTTATTGATTGTTTTTTTTGCAAGCCCGCTATCAGCTCAAGAACTCACAGGAACCCTTCAACAGATCAAAAAAACAGGTCAAATCAGAATCGGCTATCGTACGTCCGAACCACCCATGTCATTTTTGGACAAAGACGGCAAACCGAATGGCTATTCTATTGAGCTCTGTAAATGTATCGTAACTGAAGTTGAAAAGAAAATCGGCGCGAAGGTAAGGGTTGAATATGTCCCTGTAACGGCTGAAGGTCGGTTTAAAGCCCTGGCCGGTAAGAAAATTGACATATTATGTGGTGCAACGACTAAAACGCTTTCCCGTGGTGAACTTGTTGACTTTACGCAACTGACATTTGTTACCGGCGCCTCACTAATGACCTTAAGAAATAATAAGGCTCGTGATTCTTCCGGTTTTGATGGAAAGAAAATTGGAGTCGTGAAAGGCACAACGACCGCCATCTTCTTGAAAAATCTCATTCGAGAAACATCAACGAACGCGGAAATTGTCTTGTTCAATTCAGCTAAAGAAGGAATCGATGCCTTACGAAAGAAGAAAATCGATGCCTATTCCGCTGACCAGGTCGTACTTATCGGCATCGCTTCAAAAGCCCATGACCGAATGAACTTTGTGATTGATCCCAACGTATTCTCCTTTGAGCCCTTTGCATTTGCCGTAAGGCGAAATGATGCAGACTTTCGTCTTGTTGCAGATCGCGCGATATCTGATCTTTACCGATCAAAAAAGATATTTGAAATTTACGAGAAATGGATTGGCGAGTTTACCGGACAAAGGCTGCCCATATTCGATGTAATGGTCCAACTTAATGCAACACCAGAGTGAGAATGGTAATGAAAACCCGGATGGATAATAAGCGGCCCAGAACCGCAAAGGGCAACGTACTTATAGTAGATGGCGATCTGTCAGCACAACGCCGGTTCGGAAACAAGAGACGAGAAAACATCCGAGAACAGAGATAAGGGAGGATCCACCATGATACGAAAGGCCATTTTCCAGGGTGCTATTTGCAGGGGAAGGATATTCTCCGAAATCTCGGTGGGATCGAAAAACTATAGAAAAGAAAAGGGTTTTTATTCTCGCCACGAACACGGCTGTGAAGAGTATTATTCCGGAAAACCTGTCTGTCTGGCAAAGGATATGCGATATTAAATATGAAAAATTCAGCGGTGTGTGCACCTGGGATGAGATTAACAGGGTGATCGAGATAGCAAGAGGCGGCGCCTATGATTTCATCATCGGCATGGGAGGTGGGAAGACCATTGATACGGCCAGGGTGGTTGCCAGGCAGTTGGGCGTAAAATATATTGCAGCGCCTACCATTGCCGCCACAGACGCACCTACCGCAAGCGCGTGTGTCGTCTACAGTAACGAAGGTTCGGTCGTTGACTATTTCACCATGAGCAATCCCGATTACGTTCTGGTCGACGCGAGAATCATTGCTGAAGCACCGGAAAGGTTTCTTGTTTCCGGAATGGGCGATGCCCTTGCAACCTGATTTGAAGCGGAGACCTGCGATCGATCCCATTTCCGGAACGTATGCGGAGGGTTCAATCTCAGGGCCATCATGTCCCTTGCCGATGCGTGTTACCAGACCCTTCTAACATATGGCAACGCAGCCAGGATCGCCTGTGAAAATCTTTAGTGCTTAAAATAACATGTAAGTTCAAATAGCTAACTCATGAAAGAAGGCAACGCCTTCCTCCCCAGACCAGCTTGATGTTAACCTTCCCAAGCCATCACGGCCTAAGCTCGGCCCCTTTTTGTTTTTCCGAGTTTTAGGGGTGGGATAATGCCACGGACTGGATTAACGTTTCCCAAGGATGGTTCGGGCGGGCATTCGTAAAAGTCTGTCTCTTCCATCGTCTACCCCTTTCCTGGCTGCGTAACGAAATCGAGCTTTCAGATTTTACTAAATCGCCGGGATAGGATGGCTCTATTTGGCAGGACGTTATGGACCCACCTTTTACGTCTCAAGAGGCCGAAACCTACAAGTGCCGATGTCTGTTCACACACAATTGCGCCGCTGGTGCGTCTAAAGTGGCCACAATGTTTCGTTCTGCTTTATGAGTCTTCAAGGACTGGTGATTCTTGGACGTAGTGGCTCTAATCCGTCACTCAGGAAGTCCCGAATTCTTGTTTACTGTGGGAGGACAATCGGGCGAATCAACAAGAGAAGCCCTGTAATCCAACGAGATGCGGCTCATCGAACCGGAAGCAAACATCCCTGAGCCCCCCTTTTGCGAGGTATTGATGCATCATCCTTTCGTCCACAGCTACTGGATCGGGAATTTAAGCTGTCCGTCGCTGGCGGTAACGCCGGTCGACATCAACCCCCAGTATGCATCCAGTTCCTGACCTGTCACCCCTCGCTTATACGGACAATCCCGCCACATAAACCACATGACGTCCCGGATAAAGGACGGTGCGTTAAGACTCGACTGGTTGTAGGGATTCGTACGGCCAAACCAGTCATTCGTGTCCATCCAGGCCGTTTGCATGGACTGAGCACAGGAGGGACTCAGACCCTGTGACGGCCAACCCGTTTCTCCCAGAACGATTCGGAATTTATTTCTGGCGTCCTCCGGTAGTGATCCTGTGAAGTATTCGAGAATCGAGAGGGGTCCGCCAGAGCAACTTCCTTCGGCCTGGCGGCCCCCGTCACAGGCATAGCAAAGCTGGGCGGCGCCGGTCTTGGGATTGACCGGGCTGCCACAGGCCGTATCGCAGGTGAGTTGATAGGGGGTGATGCCTTTGTCGCATCGACCCTGTGGGTATCCGTTAAGGTCGAGATACGGATAGATGGTTAGCTGGAGATAACCGTCGGAACCCCCGCGGTTGTTGTAGCAGGCCTCGATGATTTGTTCTCCTTCCGACTGGGACAAGCCCCCACAGCTGGTAGTGGTGTGGGAATCGAAAGCGCCCCGGACCATGCGGGTGGTGACCGGTACCGACGTAGCACCGGCATCGTTGAGTCGCTGCCTGACGTAGCCCATGACCTGCACGATCTCATCCACGGGAACACAGGGACTCTGAATGGTACGCCACTCATTACCGACCGTGACGTCGATAATCTGGTCGGCCTTAATCGTGCCGTCCTGGATCCGGTCGTGAATGATATCGGCCTGGCTCTGCCAGTCGGTCATGTCCCCAGCATTAGCGTAAAGCCCGATGGATATCTTGAGACCTGTCTGCGCAGCAAGCTTGATGAGCACACCATCTGATGTAGCCCCGGGTACCTCTGCCTGCTTGAGAACCTTGTACGTGGCGATGCCGTCAAAGTACTTCTTTACTGTCGCAAGATCTTTGGAAAGCTCTTCCTCAGAAGGAATGGTCGATTCCGACGATTTGGGGTCGCCCGACCATCTGGGGTCATAGCACACCTTTCGAATCGACTGTGTGGCGTAAAGAAGTCCAAATACAGACAGATGATCTATCTGGGTTGATACGAAATTTTCGTCGGGGTTCACCGACGAACCGTAAAGCACCGTCCAGTTATTGCCCGACACGGTCCCCTTTCTCAAGTTCGCCTCAAACACACCTTCAGGAAGATCCAATTCATTGTAGCCAAGGAAAAGGGTTGCCGGTATGGCGAACTGTGTCCCTTCAGGGCCGATTTGCATAACGCTTCCCGGGATCAGCCGTTCATGCCCGGGATAATTGCTTACATACCCCATGGTGATGACCGTATCCCCAGACAAAGCGCCCCGGGGAATCACCAGCTTGGCGTGGCCCAGCTCAATTTCCCCTCCACTGATTCCAATAACTTTTGAAAACGTACCCGAACCGCCATTGTCATCGGAGCAGCCCGAGAAGAGACATAAAGATACACACATCAAAATCAGAAACAAGAATAGAAATCGTTTATTCATGGCAGCCTCTATGGTTTTATATTCCTCAAGACCCCTTCTGTTCGATTAATACCCAACCGCACAAGATTTCAGGCAAAGAAAGATTGACCACTGTGGCATTCAGGTTGAGGTTCCGCTCCAGACGCCATAATCGAATGCCAGGGTTTGAGCGCTCACATATGACGAATCTTAGCACTATGGGGTTTGTGCCTTATCATAATAGAATATATCCGTATTGTCTATCTGAATATATAATGGTCTTAGGGTCAGGTATAGGCGAAAGGTTCACAATTTGGGAGGCAGCTACTTGTCGAAGGTGATTTTTGATGGGTTACCATGGACGGCATGTTCAGAAGTGCCAATCAACCATTTTGGTTAGGGTACTATCGATGGCTTCGAAGAACAATATGAGCAACGAAAGAGCTGTTATACTGAGCGTAAGCTTCGTGCGCTCTGAAAGCTACCATCCATCTGTATATGTCAATAACTCAAGTTTCGCACCCTTCATTAGGCTATCATTTCAATAAATTTGGCATG
>CAYPDL010000196.1:0-5202 GCA_964409475.1 uncultured Desulfobacteraceae bacterium
GACGGGATTTGACGGGTTACTCAAATCGCGAACCGCCTGTTATAATTCACAATTCCTAAATCCCTGACTTCATGTAAAAAGGACTTCTTTCATGGGGATCAATCTTCAATAGAGGAGATGTCATGATGAAGAGGATACTGCTTTTAATGTTTGTGTGTGTTTCTTTTGGATGTAGTTCATCCTCATCCAATCCAAATCCCACCGGGAAGCAGCAGGGCGATTTGGATGCGACGTTCAACGCCCCGGACGGATATGCGCTCTACGGGGGGTGGAACAAGGATTCCTATATGGGCACGGCCATTCAGCTGGACGGGAAGATTCTGGTTTCAACCGGAATATCCAATGGTACGGACTCGGATGTGGGTGTCTTGAGATATAATTCTGATGGGACCCTGGACACAACCTTCGGCACCGGCGGAGTCTTCATCTATGACAGCGGCAATGGAGACGACTGCGGCCGTCTGGTTGCCGTGGATGTGGATGGCAAGATCACTCTGACGGGATATGCCCATAACGGCAATGATGTGGACATACTGCTCATACGGCTGAATGCCTATGGGATCCTGGACCAGACCTTCGGCACGGACGGCATTGTCCTTTATGATAACGCAGGCCGGGACGATTACGGTCGGGCCATTCAGGTTCAGCGGGATGGCAGCATCCTTGTGACGGCGAGAAGCACGGGAGGTGGAACGTCTATTGCCATGATCCTGAGGTGTGAATCCGATGGCTCACTGGACCCTTCATTCGGGCTTAATGGGGTGGTTACCTATGAAGGCGGAAGGGGGAACGACGGATTTCGCGACCTGGCCATTCAGTCGGACGGAAACATCCTTGTGACGGGCTACGCCAGCACGGATGCAGGCTTTGAAGTCCTGACCGCAAGATACGACGCCAATGGAGACCTCGACAATTCATTCGGCACAGATGGCATCGTCAGGTATGACGGGGGGCACGGAAATGCCGGTGCACGGGGAATCGTCATTCAGGCGGATGGAAAGATCGTCGTGTCAGGGAGCAACAGCAACGGGAGCGATCTGGATGTGGTCGTTCTCAGATACAATTCAGACGGGTCACTGGATCCCGGGTTTGGAACGGCCGGGGTGGTTATTTATGACGCCGGCACTGGAAACGACAATGGTCGAAGACTGGCCCTTCAGCAGGGGGATAAGATTGTCGTGGTCGGCAACTCCCATAACGGCACAGACTATGATGCCCTAGTTCTCAGGTACGATGCCGATGGCGTTGCGGATGAGGCGTTCGGCAATGCCGGAGTGGCAAGCTTCAATCTGGGTGAGGGAGATGACTGGGGTGAGGCCGTGGCCATTCAGAGGGATCAGAATATGGTCGCTGTGGGCGGCATCGGCAGTACGGCGGCAGAGGTCCTGACCATGCGGATCATCGGGGCCCCCGAGGGACAATTCCCGGGCAGTGTCTCCGGCGTGGTGACCATGACCCAGGCCTCGGGAAACAAAATTCCCCTCAGCGGCATTACCGTGCGCCTCATCAATATGGATTTTGAGCCCGACATGGTGAATTATGAAAACAACGACGCGGCCTTTGTGGCGGCCGCAGTGACGGACAAAAGCGGAAATTACACCATCGGCAGCATCGGACCCGGAAATTATTCTTCTGGGTTAGGCGCTTGACAACTGGTTGGGGAATGCGATGAACAGCTCAACGGCCGAGAAATTTGACGTGCTAATCGTTGGCAGTGGCCCGCTCGGGACGTCCGTGGCGCGCAGACTGGCCGGTTCGAGATGATAACATAACAGGTTTTCCCGTTCTCATTTCTCCAGTTCTTCCTTAATGGCAAGGCCTATCTTTTCCAGCAAGAACGGTTTTTTAATATATGCTCCAGCACCAAGATTCTGGACTTCTTTGACACGGTCTGTTTCAGAAAATCCGCTCGTAATTATTGCCTTCTGCCCGGGATGAATTTCGATGACATTCTTGTAGGTTTCAAGGCCATCCATGCCCGGGTCCATAATCATATCCAATACCAATAAATCAACCTTGTTGGTGTTCAGATATTCAAGGGCCTCCTTTCCATTTGAAAACGATACAACGGAATAACCCAACACTTTTAGCATGCCCGATGCTATTTGCCGTTGCTCTTCCACGTCATCCACGATCAAAATGGATTCCCCATTACCTCTATACGCTTCAATGGGTAAGCAGGATTCATGTTCGGGCAATCTTTTGCGGGTGGCGGGAAAATAGAGAGTGAAAGTTGTTCCTTTCCCTAGCGTACTTTGGACATCGATATATCCATTATGATCTTTTACCGTTCCCCATACCACAGCCATGCCTAAGCCTGTTCCGCTTCTCCCCAACTTTTTTTTCGTATAGAAAGGCTCAAATATCTTCTTCATATCCTCAGGAGAGATACCTACTCCTGTGTCGGAAACCGTAAGGACAACGTAATCGCCCTCCACAACATCCTCGTAACTTCTTACGGGCTCGTCAATATATCGGTTTTCCGTGGTAACAACTATCGTTCCCCCCGCAGGCATTGCCTCAGCAGCATTCGAGACTAAGTTCATGACGGTTTTAGACAAGTGTACCGCAGAGCCTAAAACATTCAAAATCCCTGTTTCAAGATCAGGTACAATATTAACGCCAGGATGAAATAACTTCAGGCTTTCATATTCGGGGCTCTTTAAATACTGAGAGACAATTTCACTAAGATTTACAATCTCATTGATAGCGACCCCTCTCCTTGCCAACCACAATAGATCTTGGACAACCGCGGCCGCTTTTTCCCCTGACTTTTTTATGGTCAGCAGAGGCTTTCTTAAAGGGCTACTTTTTGGGGTTTGCATTAATAACAGCTCGGGATAGCTTACAAGACCGGAAAGGATATTATTGAGGTCATGTGCCACGCCTCCCGCCAGGATCCCCATTGCCTCCAGTTTTTGGGCGTGCAATAGTTTTTTCTCCAACTCTTTCCTTTCGGAGAGGTCTCGTACGGATATGATAAACGCTGGTCGGGCACTGTAAGTAATGGCCGCCGCGCTAATTTCCACTGTCGCCTCTTTACCTTCCCGATGACGCAGCTTCAACTCAAAGGTTTGCGGAACGGTTGTCAAATCCGCCAGTGAAGAGATGGCATCGGCGTTTGTGTTTTCATCACCGGACGTCAGAAGTTCAACAAATTGCATCTTTTCCAGTTGTTCATGGGAATAACCGGTGAGTGTAAGATAGCGTGGATTGGCGTAGACGTGTATGCCTTCCTGGATGATGGCAATTCCGTCGTTGATGCTCTCCGTGAGTGCCCGGTACTTACTCTCAGAATACTTTAACCTTTCATAGTTCAGGGTGCTGTATAAAGAGATTGCCGCAAGTCCGGAAATGAGGTTGAACAGGTTGACGTCGCCGGGTTCAAAAATATCAGGTCGGCTATGACTCAGGTTCAGTACGCCGATCGCCTTTTTTCGGACGATTAGCGGTATGCAGAGAAGACTTCGAATCTTCACTTTGCGCGAGATGTCTGATACGAAGTCGGATGAAACTTCCGTGTCGCTGATTAAAACCGGCCGCCCGGTTTTCAGGGCCCGCCCGGCAGTGCCTTCTCCTGCCCTAAAGAAATAGACCTTACCTTCCTTTGAGAAAATACGCCATGCTTCGAGTATGAAGAGTTTTCCGCTGGGATCGGTGGCGGCCGCCAGAAAGAGCCGTTCTTCAGCGGGATCCAGGAGCATGATGGAACAGTTCCGGGCAACGGTATTCTGGATGATCACATCGAGCAGGCTTCGGCAGGTATCTTCGAAACTGTGAACGTGCAACAGGACGTCGTTCATCTCGCGGATCATTGAAAGCTCCGCGATCTTTTCTTGATACGTCTGTTGAATGTTCCTCAACTGCTCTCTGAGGAGTTTATTTTCGCGCTCGAGCAGTTTTGCCTCTTCGGAAATCACGTGGTCAGACCTTCCTTTTGCAACTACAGTTTGTCCCGGTAGGTCTTCAATGCAACAATTCCAGAAAATCCTCTATTTCAGCTTTTTGTTCGTTCAATGCATGCATCACTTCCTTCTGGGAATTTGAGGATAATTTCAACTGCCGTCCGACGATTTCTTTTCTTACAATAACGGGATTGCCGCTTATACCGATTTCGGCATTATGGCAGAGACAATCCGCCAGTTCGACGATCAATGTGACCCGCTGATAATCGAGCGGACAATTGTCCGGAGCATGGTGAAACCGGCAGGGCATAATCAAGTTATCAGGAAATCTCCAGTGCTCCATCAACAGGCCCGCAATATCGGCATGGCTTAGTCCCATAATCTTCTTTTCTTGTATGAAGAGAGCGGTCCGAGTTTCTTGAGCACCCCGCAGAACGGCTGCGTATTCGTCAGGAAAGTAGACCGCGAGGAAGATCTTTCCCATGTCGTGGAGAAGGCCGTTGAGGAAAATAAGATCCAATTGCCCGGGGAGAATTTTTTTTGCGATTTCTCGGGCGGCTGTGGCACACCCGATCCCGTGAAGCCAGAGCCCCTCCATATCCATAACTTCTTTGGCGCCCTTCCCTTTGAATGCTGAAAAGACTCCCATGCCGACCACCAGGCCAAGTATTTCGTTAAAGCCGAGTAGCGAGATGGCGCGATGGATTGAATCCACCTTGCTGGAAAACCCGAAATAGGCTGAATTGGCCAATCGAAGCAGTTTGTTGGCGATAGCCTGGTCCTTGGAAATGACGCTTACCAGATCGGGAACCGTTGTATCGTCATTGCAGGCTAAATTTAACACTTTCTGGACAATCACGGGGAGCGTCGGGATCTGCGTGCGCTTGCTGCGGATCAAATCTGTTATTCGATCAATTATTTCCATTCACAGGCTCCGGATTGGCAGTCAGGGTGAAGTCTATCTTACGGATAAACTTAAGGTCTCGGTATTTGGCCCTGACGGATACCCCAGCCATTGTCGTCTCACTGAGAATCAACACCATGAACACTTCGCTTGGAACCCCGTCCCACTGACAGCAAAGACCGTATTGCGACGCCTGTACAAATCCAAACCGAAGATAGTATTCCGGATGACCGAAGACGATGATCTTCCACTTCCTTAGAATTTCCGGGGAACATCCCCAAACAAGGTGATAAGAAGGTGATAAGAACTCGCTTTTTCGGAGGTTGAGTATAGGACACAGGGCCATGGGGGTCAAGGAATATCTTACCGCAGGATATTGTGGTCGCAACGGGG
>CAYPDL010000197.1:0-5195 GCA_964409475.1 uncultured Desulfobacteraceae bacterium
CCTGGGGGGTGAATGTTGGAACCGCCTGTGGGGCAGCGCAACTGACCAGCAACAAACCTACAGCGACCGACAGAACCGTTTTCAAGCATCTCTTTTTCATAACTCATTCTCCTTTCTGAATTAACTTCCTAACGTTCATTTCAAGGGTTCATCTCTCACAATTAATACTACTTCATTAATCCTACTTCCCAACGACCTTCTTGATCTCGCCAATCTTTTCTTGAACTTTGCCAGTTCTGCTTTCCTCTTTGCCTTCGGCTTCCAAGCCGGGATTCATGCTTACTTTACCGGCGATCTCCTTGATCTTCCCCTTCACTTGGTGCAACTTGCCTTCTGCCTCCTCTCTTGTGCCTGATTTCATGGTATTCCTCCTTTCAAAATCAGGTTTGAGTCATGGGTCGTTGGCCCCTGTCATTGCGGTCACTCAACTGCCGGCTGGGACCGCGCTTCCGTTTTCATTTTTCCCGCTGCTACGGTGTGGAATACCATTTCATAGGGCTCCTGGAGAAGGTTCATGGCCCCCCGAAGTATCCTGAAACGCTCCGACTTCAGGTGGCTGTTAAGGTTCTCCCGGGTATCCCATTCTTCAAGAATACAGAGGCTGTTTTCATCTTCCATACTCCCGAAAAAGTCGCAGCGCCGGCACCCCTTCTCCCTTTTTATGGAGCCGATCAGCGAAGCGATCGCCTGGGACAGCTCCTTGCGCTTCTCAGGAAGAACCTTCATTCGTATGGTGACCAGGATCATGCAGATGGTAGTTGCAAGTGGCCTGCCAAGAAGCGGAAAAGGAAAGAATTTGGAATCATCCTATAATAACGGTGGATTAGATGAATGGGGGAAAAGCGTAGGGAAGGGTGAAACGATTGGTTTGGCCTCAATATTTGGTGGAACCTCCATATATTGAGGGAACCTTTGAGGTTTTATAATTGTCGATTTATGATTATTGATTGAATAACGGCTTGAAAACAAAAGGATGCATATCCGGGACCCCAAAAACTGTATTGAAGGCTATAGCAGTCTTTTCAAGCGAGAAACTCGACGGCCTGATCGGCCGCCCAGACGCCTGAGGCCATGCAGCTCAACACGCCGGCGCTGATGGCGCCGGCCCCCACCACAAAAAGTCCTTCGATGCCCGCCGTGCAATTGAAAAAACGTCCGGGGCCGAATTGGTCCGGGGTCTGTTCGAGCCCGAAATTTCCCCCGTTAAAGCTGTTGACCCAATATTCATTGGAGAGCGGTGTGGCGAATTCGACATAATCGAGGTGGCTGCTAAGATCGGGGATATAGCGTTCGGCGGACCGGACGAGACTCATCCCGATCTGGTTCTTTAACCGTAAATATTCGCCGCCGCGCCCTCGGCTCTGGGTGCCGGACCAGGGCGTGAAGGGGTGCTCATAACCTAATCCACTGATGATCTCGATGGTATAGCAACCGTCAGGGGCGTGCCGATGGTCCGGATCTTTCAAAGACGGTGACGTCACGAAGTAATAGGGGAACGGGTCCGACTCCTGCCGCCCGGCAATGGAAGCGAACGTCCGGTTTACATCCGTGTATTCGAAATGGATGATGTTGGCGTCTGTCAGGCCGGCCGCGGCCGGATCGATACACGTTCCGATAAATGCGTAAAACGAACCCACAGATGGCCGCAGTCGAGCCACCCTTTTTTTAATCGACCGGGGGATAATCCCGGGATCGATTAACTGCCGGAATGCGATCAGTGGATCCACGTTACTGATGACCGTTCTGGCCGAGAACGTCTCGCCGAACCGGCCCGTAACGATAAATTCAGCGCCGGACCGGTGGATACCGGTCACCGGCGTCGTGTTCTTCAAGACGGCATTTTTTTGCATCAACGCCGCCACAAGCGCATCCCGCAGGGCGGCACTGCCGCCTTTGGGGTAGTAGGCCCCGTCCAAATAATGGTCCAGCAGCATCATGCACAAAAAGGCCGAAGCGCGGTCAGGGGGCAGTCCGCTGTTGACGCAGTGGGCCGACAAGGCCGCCTGCAGGCGCGGGTTGCGGGTGATGCCGTTTAGCATCTGTTGATAGGTCGCGCGGTGATATTTCATCAGGACCGGATGTCTGAAGACATACCGCAAGCGATCCAGCAAGCTCTTGGGCGGGCCGTAAGGATCGGAGAAGACCCTCAGCAAACGGTCCATCACATTGAAATATCGTTCGATGGCCTTGGATTCATGGGGGAAAAGACGCTGCAGCCGCTCCTGGTAGCGCTCCTTTCCTTTACAGAGCCTGAGTTCAAAATCCGGAAACACGTAGCGGTCGAAACCGTCCGGGTCAAGTTCGACGAAATCAAGCCTGCCATCAAGCTCCAGCAGCTCCAGAAGAAGCCGGAATGTATCCCCCCTGCCGAGCTTTCCCAGGTAATGGAGACCGGTATCGAACCGGTAGCCGTTACGAACAAACGGATTCAGATACCCTCCGAAAGAGGTCATGGCTTCGAGAACTAAAACCGATACATCCTGCTGGGCCATGCGCAATGCAGCGCTGAGCCCGCCGGCGCCGCTGCCGACCACTATGGCGTCAAAATCCGTCATGTCATCGTTCTTTCCCCCTTTGGGCTGTCGGGCAGCCGGGGACTGTTGCCAGCCCCAAGCCCCCTAAGAACCGAGAGTGATAGTTTCCCATCACACGGCTCAAGCCTCCCAAAGGCATGCCCTGGTTAGGCAATCCCGCTTTCATATTCTCATTTCGATAGACCTTGTGCTCATCTTCAGTCTCTGTCTTTCCCTTTATCTTCCCCTTTTTTCTTACCTTGTAACGCATACCGTATATCACCGCTAACGCATTTATCCTTCCGGCCGCATTATCGAACGATTATGCCTGGCCGGACTGCTTCCCCTGGGCATACCCCGTCATTCCTGTCATGAATCGCACCAGGCCATAACTCAGCCAGCTCATTAGACGCATGCCGAAGGTCTGCGTTCTCCAGTTATTTTCAAATATCCGCCGCGCCCCTGTCTCGATAGCCAGCTCCAGACTATACTTCAATTTTCTGGCAAAGTCTTCATCGACCACAGCGATATTTGCCTCAAGAGCAAGCAGCAAGCTAAAAGGGTCAAGATTTGAGGACCCCACCGTGGCCCAATGTTCATCAATCACAGCAACCTTTGCGTGCATAAGGCTCTTGTGATATTCGTAGATCTCTATCCCTGCATTGAGAAAACTGCCATATAGGGCATGCGAGGCATAATGGAGCAATCGATATTCCACCCTTCCCTGCAACAGTAAAATCACCCGGACACCGCGCCCGGCTGCATCCAGAAGCGCATGACGAAAATTCAATCCGGGCAAGAAATAGGCATTTGCAAGGATGATCTCGAATTTCGCCTGTTCAATGGCCTGCAGATAGGCATCTTCGATATCGCGGCGGTGCTGGATGTTATCCCGGACCAGAAAAGCTGCGCGCATACGGCCCATGGGTTCGGTTGAAGTCGCTTGTCTGTCTTTGTCCCGGCCCCAGCCAGGACGAAAACGGGTCCAGGCCACTCGCGTCCACACCCGGCGGGCAGAATCATGAATTTCTTCCACCAGGGGTCCTTCCACACTTACGGCGTAATCATAACGAGGCGATGTTTGACCAGGTATATCCATGTCGTCGATAATGTTAATGCCTCCGACAAATGCAATCGTTTGGTCCACGACCACCATTTTCCGGTGCAAGCGGCGCAATCTCCGGCGCCGCAAGGTCCAGGGAGACGTCTTGGGCCGGAACTTCAGTATCATTACGCCAGCCGCTTCAATGTAATCGACTATGGTTTTCGGCAAACTCATCGAGCCGAAGCCATCGATCAGAACGTGGGCTTTTACGCCACGAAAGGCCGCCCGCCTGAGCGCTTCCGCAATGCGTCGTCCGGTATTGTCATTTTCGAAAATATAGGTTTCCAGATAAATTTCATGCATCGCCCGGTCCAGCGCCGTTTCGATCGCCGGGAAATATGCTTCGCCGTTTTGCAACAGGGTGATCTGATTGTTTGAAACAATACGGGTCACAGTAGGGTTGTCCCTTTTTTCCAGAGGTTACTATTTCGTCTGCACCACAGCGATCGTCCACACCCTGCTATCTTTACGGATGTGACCCCTTTGACGCTTCTTGTTATTTGAACTGCTTTATCGACGGCCTGTTGAGAATTAACGAAGCCGCTCAGCTGAACAAAAAGCAGCATACCGTCAGGCGGATACCTTCAGCGTCCCTGCCTCATTTGAACCTTGAGGCCGCATCGTGATAGGCGATCTTGACCTCAGCCCAGGCTTTTTCCGCACCTGCTTTGACATCTTCCCAATCATGCAAATGGCAAACGCAACTATACTGCCAACACAGAAAAGAGGGAGGAGTTTGGAATCTTCCCTGAATAACAAGCGATTAGGTGGATGAAAGAATACCATAGAGAAGGGTGAAACGATTGGTTTGGCCTCAATATCTGGTGGAACCTCCATATACTGAGGAATCCTTTGAAAAAATCCGGATTTTGATCTGGCTTCTGGGTCTCCGGGCGGACGATCCCAAGTTTATGCATCCTCGCTCTCAAGGGACTCGGGTGGAGGCCCAGGATCGCTGCGGCCCCGTCCTTTCCCTCGATGCGCCATCGGGTTTCCGAAAGGATCTTAAGGATCTGGTTTCGCTCCGTCTCTTCAAGGGTTCTCATTCCCGGCATATCGCTCTATGAAGTCGATGAGTTCAGGCACACTAAGAGCTTGTTTTTTGTCGAGCCAACACAGTTCCCGCGCTGCCCTCACTCATAACATCATCTTTCGAACTGCCGTTCCTGCTCTCTTCATTCATGTCTTCACCTCGTTTTGCCATATGGTTCAGATTTCTCTTTCGCATGGCTTGCAGTTGAGATGGTTAGGCACCAGGACTTTCCCTTCATTTCGGCCGAAGAGGGTTTGCCTCCTCGGCTTTTTCTGAAATCCATGATTCGGGATACCTTACCTTGTCCGGCAAGGGTCCAAAAGGTTACACTTGTCCTCGCCCCTGAATCACTTGGACCAGCACCACAACGATGGCGATGCCAGCAGGATATGAATCACTCCACCCATCGTGTAGCCGCTAACCAATCCCAGCAGGCACAGGACTAAAAGAATCACAAGGACGGTCCAAAAAATGTTCGACTCCTTCTAAACGGCGTCTTCATCTAAATTCGGACCAACCCGAGAATGCCAAATACAATGAGATA
>CAYPDL010000198.1:0-5134 GCA_964409475.1 uncultured Desulfobacteraceae bacterium
ACAGTCGAAGCATGTTCAAGATCAGGTCTTGCTTCACACACTTGGGCAAGCGGTTAAAGGAATAAATATCGCTGAGGTCAAAAAGCTTTTTTGCGGATTACCGAAGCTGAACGAACAGGAAGTGATCGCGGAGCGATTGAATGAGATAGAAAAATCGCTTGGAATCACAGATCAGGAATTGAATAAACTCTATGCTGTAAAAACCGCGCTAATGCAAGACCTGCTCACGGGAAAGAAGCGCGTCATCCCTCTTTTAACCGAACCACAGGAGGCCGACGCATGAGTTCCAAACTCCCCATCAATCTCGAGGACCTGCTGCGGCAGCGAAAGGTTGAGGGCGACCGTGTCGAGTATAAGAAGGGCTGGAATCCGGACGCGATCACGCGCACCCGGAAATTTCTTGACTTAGTGGCGAAATGTTATATTATATGCGACAAAGATAGGCTATAAAGAATATGAATGACGCTCAAAATATAACACGCGGCCAGTTGGGAAAGAATGAAGCCTCGTTTCTCTCCAAAGCAGGAGTTCATCCCACCTTCAGCCTTGCCTTGGCGCGACAGATATTGGGGCATGCAAAGGGTGCCCCGACGCCTCAGTTTCTTGAGCGGCTTCAAAGTAAAGGCTGGATAAGGCGCATCCGCAGAGGGCGGTTCGCCGTTATTCCACTTTCTTCCGGCGAAGACCGTTCGCCGCAGCTGCATGAGTTCGTGGTCGCCATGGAGCTGGTTTCTCCGGCAGTGATCGCCTACTGGTCGGCCCTCAACCATCACGGCATGACGGAACAACTTCCCCGCACGGTCTTCGTGGCGACAGATCACCCCGTGCGTCGACAACCGGGCGATGTACTGGGAGTGACCTACAAGCTCGTGTCGCTGAAACCGGACAAACTTTTTGGCGTCATGAAGGACTGGATAGACGAGATTCCTTTCAGTGTCACCGACCGGGAAAAAACGATTATTGACGGACTGGACCTTCCTCAGTACGTAGGCGGAGTCAGCGAGATTACCAAGGCATTGACGGGTTCCTGGAAGATGCTGGACGAGAAAAAGCTGAGAAAATACGCCGCCAAAATCGGTAACTCCGCTGTCGCAAAGCGTCTGGGGTTTATAATGGAAGCGCTGGGAGTGGGAGACGTCGAAGCGCTTCGCACAGAGATACCTCGTGCCCCCGGTTTTTCCGCCCTTGACCCGACCATGCCGAAGCACGGGAAATACAACAGAAGGTGGGGCCTTCTGGTAAACGCGGAGATACAAACGTGATCACAACCGCGGAACTCCATCGCGTGGCGGAAAAGGAAGGGCTCCGGTTTGATCAGGCCGAAAAAGACTACGTCATCCTCTGGCTTCTGTCAGGATTGGCGAATTCAGGCGTGAAAGACCACGGCTGGGTGTTCAAGGGTGGGACATGTTTGAGGCATTGCTATTACAGGGGTTACCGGTTCTCCGAGGACATTGATTTCAGTTGCAGGCATGGCGGAGACAACCTTGAAGCGTCGCTCCGCATGCTCGATACGGTTGCCCAATGGATTTTTGATGAATCAGGCGTCCGCTTGTCTTTGCGGGAGCCCGTAACGGTGCCGGGCGATTTTCAGATCGAGATCCCCATGGCGTACAATAGGGGAGGGGCGCGACGGCAGGGATTGCCGCAGGTAAAAGTGCATCTTACCTTTGATGAACCCGTGCTTGATGAAACGGTTGATCGTTCAGTTACGCCGGGGTATTCAGACCTTTCGGCATTCGGGATCACGGCTTACTCCAAAAGAGAGATCGTGGCGGAAAAGCTGAGATCACTGTTGCAGCAGCAGAAAAAGTGGCCACGTCCGAGAGATTTGTATGATCTCTGGTATATCCTGTGCAAAACAACAGAGCGTTTTTCATGGCAGGAACTAAAACCTCTTTTTGATGAGAAATGCCATATTCGGGATGTGCAGCCTGATATTACAAGCCTGACTTCGGACACGCTGCGCGAGTGGAACGAAAATGCGTGGTCTCGCCAATTGGGGCCCATGCTGAAAGACGTGCCGGATTTTGATCGCCTGTGGAAGGAATGGGTCAAGACCTTTCACAAGTTGGTAGGGGATACGAAGTGAGGACGCCCTACATGGAGACTCGATACGAACAATGAATTCGGATTTCAATCATCAGACAGCCCGCCTAAGACTCGACGAGCGCAACCATGTAGAAAAGCCGCTGCTCGATCAGCTTGACGGCTTGGACTGGGAGATCATCGACCTCGATAATAAGCAGCATCCCGCCGACAGCCACCGGGATAGCTTTACCGAGGTGGTGATGCCGGCGGTGCTGCGCGAACAGTTAAAGGTCCTCAATACCTGGCTGGAAGACGACCAGGTTGAAGAAGTGGTCAAGCAGCTCACCGCCGGGTTTCCCGGTACCGGCCTGATCGAGAACAATCGCCATGTCTTGAATCTGCTGCTGGAAAACACCAGCGTCAGCGAGAACCGAAAGACAGGTGAAAAGAGCCCTACGGTGCGCTTTATCGATTTCGAGCATCGGGTCAACAACCGCTTTATGGCGGTCTGTCAGTTCAAGGTGCGAATCTTAGGCACCGAGCACCACATTCTTCCGGACATCGTGCTTTTCTTAAATGGCCTGCCGGTTGTGGTGATCGAGTGCAAATCGCCCAAAGTCAAGGAGCCCATGGCCGAGGCCATTGACCAGATGCTGCGTTACAGCGAGCAGCGCGGGGCCAAGGGCGAAGGCAGTGCGCCGCTGTTTTATTACAACCAGTTCATGGTCGCCACCTGCCGCCAGCAGGCCAAGTTCGGCACCATCACTACCCACAGCGAGCGTCTCTTTTTCCGCTGGGCTGATCCCTATCCCCGAACCGTGGAAGACCTGGAACATGGCGCCAGTGGTCCCAACGACCAGCAGCGCCTGGTGGCCGGCATGCTTGATCGCGCCAACCTGCTCGATCTGATCCGCACCTTTACCCTCTTTTCCACCAACGACAAAGCCGAGACTATCAAAATTGTGGGCCGCTACCAGCAGTTTCGTGCGGTGAAGCTGGGGGTGCAGCGCTTGCTTGACGGCCGCAACCCCCCCGCGCGCAGCGGTATTATCTGGCACACCCAAGGCTCGGGCAAATCGCTGACCATGATGTTCATGGTGCGCGAGATGTATCGCCATCCCACCCTTTCCAAGTGGAAGGTGGTCTTTGTCACTGACCGCACCCAACTGGAGCAGCAGCTTTCGGAAACCAGTCAGAGCATCGGTTTTTCCGTCAAGGTGGCCGACAGCATCCGCACCCTGAAAGAACTCTTGCGCTCGGATTCTTCGGATCTGGTGATGGCCATGATCCATAAGTTTCGCGAAGCGGACTTGACGCAAACCTTTCCGGAGCTAAATCCCAGCCCGCATATTCTGGTGATGACCGACGAGGCCCATCGCTCCCAGTACGCCATGCTCGGAGCCAATCTGGACAAGGGAATTCCCAATGCGGCCCGGATCGGCTACACCGGCACACCCATTGACAAAACCGAGCGGGTCTTTGGCGACTATATCGACAAATACACCATGCGCCAGTCCATCGAGGATGGGGTAACTCTTGAAATCGTCTACGAAGGCCGCACCCACAACGCCGAAGTGGCCGACCAGACGGGCATGGACACCGCCTTTGCCGATGTGTTCAGCGAATACAACCTGCAAGAGCGCATGGAAATTCTCGGTTACGGGTCCCGTGACGCCTATCTGGAAGCCAAATCCACCATCAAGGCCAAGGCCGGAGATATGGTGGAACACTACCTGACCCACGTCTTTCCCAACGGTTACAAGGCCCAGGTGGTTGCTGTCTCACGGGAAGCGGCCGTACGGTACAAGACCTACATCGATGCGGCTATCGTCGAGGCCATCGCCGCCCTTGAAAAAGACAATCCGAACAGTATCGATCTGGACCGGCTTAAAAAGCTGCAAACCGATGTGATCATATCCGGAGGGCACAACGATCTGCCGCACATAAAGGCGTATGCGGATAAGTCCAGGCATGAAACGAGCATCAAGAGCTTCAAGCTTCCTTTTGACGGCGAAGATGAGGGAATCACCGGCGACATGGGCATCGTCATCGTCCGGGACATGCTGCTCACCGGCTTTGACGCACCGGTGGAGCAGGTGATGTATCTTGACAAGGTGGTCGTTGCCCACAACCTGTTTCAGGCCATCGCCCGGGTGAACCGGGTCGGCGGCGAGGGGAAGGACAAGGGGTTTGTGGTCGATTATGTCGGCATCGGCCACCATTTAAAAAAGGCCATCGAAATCTCCGACGAGCGCGAGCAGAAAGACGTTCTCGATGCCCTGAGCTTTCCGGAAAAAGAGCTGAATGATTTACGTGCCGTCCACCGGTCGATTATGGCGTTTTTTGAAAAGCATGGCTTGACCGACCTCAACGACCATGACGCTTTTTTCGACCTTTTTTACGATGAAGATGTGCGCTTTGAGTACTTGCTGGCATTTAAAGGATTCACCAAGAGCCTCAACCTTGTCTTTCCGGCCAAGGAAGCGCTCGACTTCATGCCGGATTACCAGCAGCTCTCCGAAATTAACGTACTGGCGGGAAAACATTTCCGCGACGCGCGTTTGAGCATGAAAGGGATTCCGCCCAAGCTCAGGGGGATTACCGATGCGTATCTGGAATCCAGGGGCATCGACCTCAAAGTTGCCCCCATCTCGATTCTGGACCAGGACTTTGAAAGTCAGGTCGGAAAAAGAAAACGGACCAAAACCAAGGCCGCCGAGGTCGAGCATGCCATACGACACCATCTTGATGTGGACCTGGATGACGATCCCGATCTGCAAGCCTCCTTTGCCGAGGCCCTGAAGAAAATCCTGGAGGATTTTCAAAAAAACTGGAAAAAGATCTATGAAGAACTGGAAAAACTGCGACAACGCATCATCAATGCCCGAAAGGAGCCGACTTACGGCCTGCACAGGAAAAAACAGATGCCGCTGTTTCGCATGTTCAGGCGGGAAATTTTCGGGAGTAGTGATGATATCATATCTCAAGCAGTTCCGTCAGCAGCTGGTGAACCCCCTTCTCCCATTTGGATGAACGAAGAAGATAAAATGTAACATCTCAAAAAGTTCGGGTATAAGGTGAAAAAAAGCGGGACATTTGTCGC
>CAYPDL010000199.1:0-5131 GCA_964409475.1 uncultured Desulfobacteraceae bacterium
AATTTTCAAAGATATTTATTTTTATCTTGACAGGAGATTATAGGATTGTCCCCATACCACACCAACGCAGAGATCACCCAGAGGCCGGCTTTATGGCCGATTGGCTGCATCGCCTTGTTCGTTCTCAATTGGATTTCTTCATTTCGCCTGGAAGCCGGTTATGTCTTGATGGTCTTCGGCTTCCAGAAGAAGTTCGCCTTGATCCAGTTCCAGTTCAGGATCACGTGCAGCACGGCAACGATGGCAAAGACAATGCCGCCCCCCTCGTGCATAACTTCGAATGCTTTGCGGGGCAGCATATCGTGCAAGAGTCCCATCAGGACCTGATTGATCAGGAGAACCCCGAGCATGGGGTTGATTATCTTCAGAATTGAGTTTCTCATGAATTTCTCCTTCGCATTCTACTTTGATCGAACGCCCAGGCTGACATTTGCGCGGAGGATTTTTCCGTGCATATTGTCCAGCCTGAGGTTATCCGTTTTTTGATGTTAATTCACCTTCGATGTATCTGTGGACAATGCCGGAGATAAGCGTTTGATAGGGTATACCCATTTCCATTGCTTTCTTTTGAATTCCTTTATAATCATGGTCATAAAGACGTATAGTGATCCGCTTATCTTTTTTAAAAGTATTTTTTGCCGCTGCTTTGATGCTCTCTATTTCCTTTTTAGATGGTGTAGAAATTTTCAAGCTTCCACTTTTATAAGCATCTAAGATATGTTTTTCTTCTCTATCGTATTTCATTTCGGTCCTCCCTGCTCCTTTTGGAAATCTTTTGTTGCTTTCCTGCTTGGGATGATAGTCTTTAAAAAAATATGATCTTCGTTCACAACATGAGGAACTAAATAAATATGATCATCAATGATAACAAAATAAATTTTTTGACCTGGATATTTTATTTGATCCGGATGGTCTGCGACTTTCCAAACATCTCCCTGAGATAAATGAAAAACCACTTCTTCGAAAGATATTTTTCTTTCTTTTTTCAGCCATTCATTTTTTTCTGGATTCCAATCGTATTTCATAATGGCAATGTACATCTATGTCATGTACAAATCAAGATTTATTTTATTTGATAACCCGGCGTAACCGGCGCAAAAAGGCGGCGGTCACCAAACCCCAAAGAACAGCAACCAAATTTTCCCGCCGCCTTTTTGCGTCCGGTTCACGCCATCGTTGGGCGGTTATCAGGAACTTTCACCCCATCACATTTCAACATCTCAAAAGCGTCTCTATTACCCCCCCATGGCCTCCCTTATGGGCTGATCCTGAACTTGGTGAGCTGACCACTTCTCAGAACGATTACGTCGGCTTATCCTCCTGCGTTTCGGCTGATTTTCAGCAAAAGCCTGAATGTCCGTTTCACCGGAACAGAGGAAGTCCAAGAAACTCAGCCCTTGATATTCGCATGTCTCACAAATGCTCAACAGAATCAGATATTCCTCGATGCCCGCCTGCGCCTTGTGGCTTGGGGTCGCACCAAGCTAACATATTGAAAATCAATAAATATCGTCCCACAAATAGGTGTTTTTTGCCTCTATATTGCTCTTTTCGACCCCAAAATGAGCGATATAGGCCCAAATACAGGAGGTGTGGCGGGCATATTCTACCTGATATGAATAAGTTACCTTGGACCCCAATTCAAATTCAACAATTCACAATTCGATAAAGAGCTTTGTTAGGCAAGTTGCTTCATCTCCCTTTCGTAACACTGCGGGCAGATACCGTGAGAGGCCTTGGCGCCGGAAATATCACTGACATATTTTTCAACCGGGACCCACTCGCCTGTTTCTTCGCGAACCTTCTTGCAATAACTACAGATTGGATAAATCTTACTCAAATCATCAATCAAACGATCCCGGCTTTCTATCTCCTCTTTGGCTAGAACAATGCGAAGGGACAGTTCGATCATCCTCTTGATCTACTGAACCAGTCTGATGTGCATTTCATTATGAGCGTTCTGCTTGTTGTCCAGGAAACAGACTGTCCCGAACTGTCCTCCATCGGGGCGTTCAATGGGCATGCCTACGTAGGAGATAATGTGCAATTCGACTGCAGCTGAGTTGTTTTCCCACTTAGAATCTTTGAGCGCATTTGGAATTAGATTAAGCCCCCTGCTCTTCAAAGTATACTCACAGTACCATCCGGAATCGGGGTACTGTGACGTGTACGCTGCCGGATAAGGGTTGCCCTCAGTCTCACTTGAAATGAGGATCTCAATTTCCCGACCGTCAACGCGTGTGATCAACCCCGCAGGGACACCAAGGATCTCAGCCGTCTCATTGAGCAGATTTTGCCATTCCTTCAAAACGTCTTCAGTAAGCTTTTCCCGAGTGAACGGATTTGCATCCACACTTTCCATTTTCACTTCCCCCAGTTTTCCTAAATTAACGCTTTCAAAGTACCAAGCAACGAACGACGAGTTGAGGGGCGGGAGTCGTCGCCGACCCTCTCGAACGACACGTTAAGTAATTTCTTTAATGTCTGTATCTTTTGTCCAGCCCAAATTGCTTCCATTCCAATAATCAGTTGAGCCTTCAATTTTAACAACGTCATAACCACCATTACCTTCGTCCCCATTACCTTGACTGCTCGCTCAGATATTTATTAACCAGTAAGACCGAGGAATCATCGGGGTCGGCAGTTACTTCAAAACCCAACCCTTTGACGAACTGAAGCATATCCGAGTTATTTTTGAGTACGGATCCATGGATTCGTTTTATCCCGCGCGAGTTAGCATGACTTATTAGCGCTTGCATTAGTTTCTCCCCAAGACCACGTTCTTGCCATTCATCAGCAACTACAACCGCAAACTCGCAGCCATTGCCATCCGGATCGATCACGAATCGTGCAACGCCGACTTCTTCTTCATCCTTTTCTCCTTTGTAAAGAATGATCAGGGCTTCTGCGTTGAGCGGATCGGGATTCGTAAACGTCGCCAGATCCTTCTTATTCAGTTCTTTGATGGTGCCGTGAAAGCGCATGTAGCGAGACTGGGCTGAAAGTTTGCGAACGAATGTTTGTTCTATGACAGCATCGCCAGGTGTTATATGGCGAATTGTTAACTTTTTTCCATCATCAAGAGTCCAGGTTTCTGTGTTAGCGTCATCTGCCATAATCTAATCCTCAACCCGGAAAGAATAAACCGATAGGAGCTTATTACTGTTTGTGGAAAAATAACGGTCGGGGTCAGTTGCGCCGCGTTCTTTGCGGCGTCAACTGCAACCCGTCATTTCCTTTGCATACTTTTGACAATCACTTCATCAACTGTCTAACGCTGGTGTAGATACGCTGTCTGTTGGGGAGAATCCGCTCTTCGAGATGACGGGCATAAGGGATGGTCGTCTGGGTACAGACGCGGGCATATTTGCAGGAGACGCCAGCCTCTAGCATGACTGCCGATAGTTCGCCTGAGAGACCAAAACCCTCATAATCTTCGTCCACCACCAAAAGACGCCCAGTCTGTGCAACCGCTTCGCAGACCACCGTTTTGTCCAGTGGAGAGACGGTTCGCAGGTCCAGCACACCTACTGAAATTCCTTCCGACTCAAGGGTTTGTGCGGTCTCCAAGGCGCGGTGCACGCCCACACCCACGCTGACGATGGTGACATCACCGCCTGCTCGGCGAAGGACAGCCTTGCCGATGGGAACTGGCTCCCACTTTTTGGGTACAGTGCCTTTTGCTCCTTCCGCAGGCACATCAAACTGCACCGTGCGTCTCGCTCCTGAACCGAGGGACTCCAGCCAGGTTTCTGATAGGAGTTTGTGTTCGAGGAAGATAACTGGCCCATCATGCCGGAGAGCCGCAAGCATCAGGCCGCCCGCATCGGCCGGTGTGGATGGAACCAGTACGGTAAGTCCCGGAATGTGTGCCAGCCAGCCCCACAAAGATTGTTCATGCTGCCCGCCGTCGCCGTAACCGCCGCCACAGGGTGCGCGCACCACAAAGGGCGCAGTCCACTTGCCTCCTGAAAACGCTTCGACTTTAGCGGCGTGGTTGAGCAGAGCATCCATGCACACTCCGAGGAAATCCACCATGTACATTTCCACCACTGGGCGCAATCCGGCCATTGCAGCGGCCACGCCAGCCCCCAGAAAAGCACTTTCGCTGATGGGGGCGCCTCGAACGCGCTTGGGGCCGAATCGCACGAGCAGGTTGCGGCGTAGTAACGGGGTGTCTTCACCAAAAAGGACGATACGCGGGTCATCTGCCATGGCTTGGGCAAGAGCTTCATCAACGGCCTGTGTGAAAAACATGGTTGTCATGACGGCACCTCAGCCAAGGCAGATGAAAGCATGTTGCTTATCTCTTTCTCAACCTCGTCTTCCAGTTCTTGCAAGCGTACCGGGTCCGACTGCAGGGTTGTGCGCGCACGCCGGAGCGGGTCATTGGCTGAATCTCGGCGAGGATCGCGCAGCGTTGCGAGGACGGCTGCAAGAACTGCTTTCAGTCCCATCAAGCGTTCGTATGAAGCGGCCCCGCCAGGGTGTAAGAATGACTGTGTGAGCGGGATAGCGATTCCAGGCATTTCCCTGAGTGGATCGCGCACCATCCGTATCAATTGGAAGCCCAGAAAGTGTCCCTCTAAATGCACGCATCGGGCATGCAGGAAGGTCGGCCCCTGACCGGAACGGGCGCGTTCAATCGCTGCACGGGAAGCATCCCACACCTTGGATACATCGAAACCGTCAACTTCGATAGCGGGGATTCCCAACCCGCGCGCTCGTTCGTTCAAATCTCCGCCGGTCACCTTCTTGGATTGAGTTGATATTGCCCAACCATCATCTTTGCAGACGAACAACACAGGCAAATTCCAGGCCGAAGCCAGGTTCATCGATTCCATCAACATGCCTTGATTCATAGCCCCTTCGCCAAAGAAGGCAACAGCCATCGCGCCCGGGCGTAAATACTGCGCCGCGAGTGCAAAGCCGGCGGCGGTGGGCCCTTCCGCTCCGACAATCCCTGAAGAAGCGGTCAAGTACTCTTTAGAAAACAAGTGCATATGCCCGCCCATGCCGCCGCACAACCCGTCGGGATAGCCGAGCAATTCACGCAGGATCAGGACAGGGTCTACGCCGCGCATGAGCAAAGCCGCGGTGCCGCGATGATCCAAAGCCATGGCGTCGCCTT